>JBOGIE010000009.1:0-21174 GCA_050742435.1 Acidimicrobiales bacterium
GACTTCACTGCGGCCACCCCGCCCAGTTCCTTGACCAGCCGCTGCTTGCGGGTCGGACCGAGCCCCGGGATGCCGTCCAGCGAGCTCCTCGTCATCCGCTTGCCCCGCAGCTGGCGGTGGTAGGTGATGGCGAAGCGGTGGGCCTCGTCCCGCAGGCGCTGCAGGAGATACAGGGCCTCGGACTGGCGCGGGATCCGCACGGGGTCGGCCTGGCCGGGCACGAAGACCTCCTCGAACCGCTTGGCCAGGGCGGCGACCGAGATCTCGTCCTCGAGGCCGAGATCCTCGACGACCTTCAGCGCCACGCTCAGCTGGCCCTTCCCTCCGTCCACGACCAGCAGGTTGGGCGGGTAGGCGAACTTGCGACGCCCCGGCGCCCCCACCGGCCGGTCGCGCTCGGCCAGCAGGGCGGTCAACCGGCGGGTCAGCACCTCCTCCATGGCCGCGAAGTCGTCGTTCCCGGGGACGTCGCGGATCTTGAAGCGCCGGTAGTCGCTCTTCTTGGCCAGCCCGTCCTCCATGACCACCATGGACCCCACGTAGTCGCTGCCCTGGATGTGGCTCATGTCGAAGCACTCGATGCGCAGCGGCGGATCGGGCAGGTCCAGCGCCTCCTGCAGCGCGTTCAGGGCGCGGGCCCGGGCGTTGTGGTCCGACGCCCGCTTGAGCCGGTGGCGGACGAACTCTTCCTTGGCGTTCTGGGTGACCATGGCCTGCAGCGCCCGCTTGTCGCCCCGCTGGGGCACCCGGATGCCGACGTTCGACCCCCGGTGCCCCGACAGCCACTCCCGGTACAGGTCGGGGTCGTCGGGCATGTCGGGGACGAGCACCTCACGGGGGACGGCCGACGGCTCGGCGTCGTAGTACAGGCCCTCGAGGACGTGCCCGACCAACTGCTCGGGTGTGACGTCCTCCACCTTGTCGACCACGAACCCCTTGCGGCCCATCACCCGCCCCTTGCGGACGTAGAAGACCTGGACGGACGCTTCCAGGTCGTCGCCCCAGACGCCGATGACGTCGAGGTCCTCGGGCCGCTCGGTCACCATGGCCTGCTTCTCGATGGCCTTGCGCACGCTGGCCAGGCGGTCGCGCAGGCGGGCGGCCCGCTCGAACTCCAGGTGGTCCGACGCCTCCTTCATCTGCTGCTCCAGCCGGCGGACGACGGTCTGGGTCTCCCCGCAGAGGAAGTCGATCAGCTCACCCACCAGCCGGTCGTACTCGTCCTTCTCCACCTCCTTGACGCACGGGCCGGTGCACTTCTCGATGTGGAACAGCAGGCACGGCCGGCCCAGCCGCTCGTGGTGGCGGAACTTGTTGTCGCTGCAGGTCCGGATAGGGAACGTGCGCAGGAGGAGATCCAAGGTCTCCCGGATGGCGTAGGCGTGGCCGTAGGGGCCGAAGTACGTCACCCCCTTGCGCTTCTTCCCCCGCATGACCATGGCCCGGGGCCACTCGTCGCCCGTGGTGATGGCCAGGAACGGGTAGCTCTTGTCGTCGCGCAGCCGGATGTTGAACCGGGGCCGGTGCTGCTTGATGAGGCTGTACTCGAGCATGAGGGCCTCGACGTCGTTGCGCACCTGGATCCAGTCGACCGACTCGGCCGCGGCCACCATCTGCGCCGTCCGGGGCGGCATGGACGACGGGGATCCGAAGTAGTTCGACAGCCGCTGGCGCAGCGAATGGGCCTTGCCCACGTAGATGACGCGGCCGTCGGCGTCCTTGAACTGGTAGGAGCCGGGCGTGTCGGGAATCGTGCCGGCCGGCGGACGTTGCACCACGTGTCCAGGATACGCGATATGGAATGCGTTATCATCGGCCCGTGAACGTGGCCGCCTGGGTGAACGGAGCTCGTCGGTCCGCGCGCCTCACCCAGCGCGAGCTGGCTGACCGGTCGGGCGTGCCTCAACCGACGATCGCCCGTATCGAGTCCGGCAAACAGATGCCTCGCGCCGACACCCTCGACCGCCTGCTGCGAGCGTGTGGCTGGGAACTCGACATGTCCCCACGCCGTGGTCAGGGCGAGGACCTGAGCCTGATTCGCTCCTGGCTTTCGCTCTCCACACCGGAGCGGGCCCGGCGCGGCGCGGAGTCGGGCCGTGCCCTCGGCCGGATCAGGTCGGCACGTGACGGCGCAGCGTGAACCCGGCGTTCGACCCGGTCGCCGCTCTGCGGGTCCTACGCGAGGAGGGGGTTCGCTTCGTCGTCATCGGGGGATTCGCCGGGGAGCTCCTCGGCGCGCCGTTGATCACGAATGACCTCGACATCTGTTACGACCGGTCGCAGGACAACCTCGAGCGCCTGGCCGCGGCCCTGATCCGCCTGCACGCCAGGCTACGGGTCGCCAATGTCGACGAGGACCTCCCCTTCGTCCTGGACGCCCGCACCTTGGCCGCTGGCGATTCGTTCACGTTCATCACCGATCACGGAAGTCTCGACGTACTGGGCACCCCGTCGGGGACGGCGGGCTATTCGGACGTCATCGCACGGGCACACGACGTTCTCGTCGGAGAGGACCTCCGGGTCCCGGTCGTGGCGTTGGAAGACCTGATGCGCATGAAGCGGGCCAGCGCCAGAGTGAAAGACCGGCTGCAGCTCGAGGTCCTGAGCGCCCTCGCCGAGACCTTGGAGTCCGGGGAATGACCCCGGCTCGCCGATATTGCACCGAGTTGACCCGGGCGCATGAACTCCTGGGCGAATAGACTGCTTCATACGCCGGCCTGGTATCCGGCGACATATCAGCTCCGAGGCCGACATCCCCGCGTGAGGCGACCAGGCTGTCTCCGCCGGCCGAGTTCGGAGCTCCCGACAGGGAGAATCACATGGTGCGGATTCAAGGGGCGCTCCCGGAGCGCTACATCGCGGCCAAGCCGGAACAGCTCGCGGCCTGGATCGCCGCGGCCAAAGACACGCTGGGCGACCGGCTGCTGATCCTCGGCCACCACTACCAGCGCGAGGAGGTCATGCGCTGGGCCGACGCCCGGGGCGACTCCTTCGGCCTGTCCCGCCTGGCCGCCGACTCCGTGGCCGAGTACATCGTGTTCTGCGGGGTCCACTTCATGGCCGAGTCGGCCGACGTGCTCACCCGGGGTGAGCGGGTCGTCGTCCTGCCCGACCTCAACGCCGGCTGCTCCATGGCCGACATGGCCGACCTCGACTCGGTCGAGGAGGCGTGGGAGGCACTGGCCGCCGTCACCGACATCGAGCGCATCGTCCCCATCACCTACATGAACTCCTCCGCCGCCCTCAAGGCGTTCGTGGGCCGCAAGGGTGGGGCCGTCTGCACGTCGTCCAACGCCCGGGCCGTGGTCACCTGGGCGCTCTCCCGGGGCGACAAGCTGCTGTTCTTCCCCGACCAGCACCTGGGCCGCAACACCGGGTACCAGCTCGGCCTCGGCCCGTCCGACATGCGGGTCTGGGACCCCAAGCGCGACCTGGGCGGCCTGGACGAGGTCGACGTCAAGGAAGCCACCCTGCTGCTGTGGAAGGGGCACTGCTCCGTCCACCAGCGCTTCAAGGTGGCGCACGTGGATGCCTTCCGGGCCGAGCACCCGGGCGGGATCGTCGTCGTCCACCCCGAGTGCGCCCACGAGGTGGTCGAGGTCGCCGACCAGGTCGGCTCCACCGACTACATCATCAAGGCCGTCGTCGCCGCCGCCCCCGGGTCGGTGATCGGCGTGGGCACCGAGATCCACCTGGTCCAGCGCCTGGCCGCCGAACACCCCGACCGGACCGTGGTCTCGCTGGACCCCCTCGTGTGCCCCTGCTCGACCATGTTCCGGATCGACGCCGCCCACCTCGCCTGGGTCCTGGAGAACCTGGTCGAGGGCCAGGTCGTCAACCAGATCAAGGTCGACCCCGAGACGGCGGAATGGGCACGGGTCGCCCTCGAGCGCATGCTCGAGATCACCTAACGCCGAGACCGAGCGAACCGGGCGTAGTCCAGGGCCGCTACGTCTACGGGGTCGATGGGCGAGCTCTCGGGAAGTGCGACGACGTCGTAGTGCCAGTCGGGGATGGGGCCTCGGCCCGACGCGCACAGCTCGGCCAGGACGTCCACCGAACCGGGGTGGTAGCCGTCGTCCACGTGGCTGAACGCTCCGAACTTGTCGAACCACACCAGCCATCGGTAGCCAGCGGCGCCGAGGACTTCGAACGGTCGGTGACGTGACTGGCCGGTGTCGTCGTAGACGCGGGGCGCCCACTCGAAGATGACGGCCGGTCGGTGGCGCCGGAGAAGTCCGTTGGCACCGGCCAGCACCTTTCCATCAAACCCGTCGGTGTCGATCTTCAGCACGTCGACCTCAGGGTTGCCGGCACCCTCCAGGACCGAGTCCAGCGTCGTGGCCCCGACCCGTTCGGCCCCTTGCGCGCTGGCGGTGCCCTTGTGGACCCGGACCAGCCCCGCCTCCTCCCCCTCCTCGTCGGACAGCAAGGCACGGTGGAGCCGGACGCCCGCGATCCCCTCGAGGTTCCGCTGCAGGTAGCCGAAGAACTCCGGGTCACCCTCGACGCAATGAAGCTCGCCGACCGCACCGGGACACCGCTCCTGGACGAGTAGGACGGTGTCTCCCACCGCGGCGCCGACATCAACGAGGACGATCGGCGAGCCCTTGGCGACATGGACCTGGTGCACGAGCTCGACCAGTGGATCGTTGTAGGTGGGCCAGCGCCGGGAGAACGCGGGATAGGAGTAGCCCGCGTTGACGACGATCCGCCGGCCGTGGAGCGTTGTCTCGACCGGGCCGGACATGCGGCGCCACGCGGCATCCCAGGCGCGCTCCCATACCGCCCCCCGGAGGGGAGACCGGATCCCGGCCAGCCGCACAAGCGCGCTGTACGTCATCTGAGCGGGCGACGGCGGCATGGACCTCATCCCTCCTTCACGAGGACGAGAGCCTGGGCCAGCGACGGGTAGTAGTGCCCGTACTCGTAGGAAAACAGGTTGCCCATGACCCGCTTGGGGTCGAACTCGGCGAAGCCGTACAGCTCCGAGCGCTGGCCCTGCTCAAGCCGTAGGGCTGAAGTGTCCACCAGCCACCGGATGTCGACGTTGCGGCCGGTGATGTTCTCGGTCTCGTAGCTGAACGGCTCCAGGTCGAGGAACAGGTCGACGGTGAGCACGAAGTGCCCACCGGGAACGAGGACACGGTGGACTTCCGACAGGATCGAGGGGATGAGGTCCAGCGGGATGTGCTCGATCGTCGAGATGCTGTAGACGACGTCGACCGACTCGTCGTTCAACCCCGCCTCCTCGACATAACAGTTGCGCAGTTCGACATCCGTGTCGAAGGCGCGGTTGAGCCGGCCGACGGAGTCCTGGTTGACCGGCCATCCGTGGGCGGCTCGCTCCCCGGGGTCGACGTTGACCACCTTCAGGCCCTCCCGGGCCAGCACGAACTGGAGCCCGGCCAGGCTGCCGCCGATCTCCACCACCCGCATGCCCGGGCGCACGGGGACAGCGTGGTACGCCCAGGGGTATTCGAAGCGGCGGATGTTGCTGTTGTCCGGCTGAAACCCGAACGGCCCCACCACCTTCGGCGCTCGGAAGCGGGCCGACTGCCAGCGGACCACGTGCCGCGCCGAATAGCCGTAGGGCGCGCCCCACCGCCGGTTCCACGCCTCGAAGTGGGCGGGTAGCTGTCGCCTGCCGATCACCGGGCCACCCCGCGGGACAGTAGCTCGGCCGGCTTCAGGCCCTCGGCTCTGGCGCAGGCGAGGCCGACGACGGTCACGTAGACCGCCCCAGCCAGCAGGAACGACGGCCAGGACGCAATGCGCCCCGCGCCGGCGGCCACAGCGAGGGACGCAGCGGCCACTCCGACGGCCAGGGCGGCAACGGGTGGCGGCTTCCATTTCTCTCCCATGCGCCGCCGCATCAGGACGAAGAAGAAGGCGCTGCCGACCAGGTTTCCGGCGATGGACCCGTACAGAGCGCCGTTGAGCCCGATGGCCATGGTGAGACCAAGGCTCAGGATCGCGTTCACGACCATGTTGGCCGCCGCCCCCGCGGCCGCCAACGTGTGCCAGCCCTCTCCGAACGCCCGGAAGGCCAACGGAGCGCTCACCAGGTTGCAGGCGGCGGCCACCGAGAACAGCCGGGCCGCGGTGGCGGCCCCCGCGGCCGAAGCATCGTCGCCCAGCCAGAGCCGGACGAAGACGGGAGCGAACACGAAGACGGCGCCCAGGACGACCGCCCCCAACACCATGCCGGCGCGGGCCATGAGACTGAACAGAGCTTCCATGCGGTCGGCGTCCCGCCGGCGCAGCTCGGCGATGGCGACAAGCAAGGGGGCGATCGGGAGCAGGGCCAGCGCTTTCCCCTGTAGCACGAGGCTCGTCCCGATCTGGAACGACGTGACGGCGGTGGAGCCGACGTACCGCGACAGGATCATCTTGTCCCACTGCGTGTCGACCACGTCGCCGATCTGCGACAGCAACGCCAGACCGGATAGAGCGAGGTAGCCCTTGGCGACGGGCGTGGTGATGGCCACCAGACGCAGGCGTAGGCCCGGGATCAGGCGCCGCGCCCCCCGGCGGTTCCACGCCACGGTGACGGCGAGGCCGGCGACGTTGCCCAGGAAGAGGGCCCAGAGCCCCCAGCCCAACGACACGCCGGCCACGGTGACCGCAGCCCCGGTGGGCACGGAGAGCAGCAGGCCGGTCGCCTCCACGTCGGCCCGCTGCACGCCTCGAAGCACGCCGAAGTAGCCGTTGGCCACCAGGGACACGGCCAGCACGACCGTCGTCGCCCGGATGAGCAGGTCGACCTCGCTGGCCGCGTAGCCGGGGACACCGCCGGGAAAGGTGAAGGCGCGGATGGCCGGGGCGGCGAGGGCTCCCAGGACGACTGCTGCGGCCCCCAGGGTGGCCAGCAGGGTCACTCCCTGCTGGACGCTGCGGATCAGCCCCTCCTCGTCGCCCTCGCCCTGGGCCGACCCCACCCGGCGGATCACCTCGGTTCGGATGCCGGCGTCGGCCAGTGCACCCACCGCGAGGATTGACGCCATGGTCGCCCAGGCGCCGTAGAGCTGGGCACCGACCCGGTGCAGCAGGAACGGCACGATGGCCAGGTTCACGGTGTAGGTGACGACGGCGCCCGCCGCCGAGCTCCGGAAGGCGAGAAGCAGGTTCCGCCGCGACGTGCCCGTGGGCGCGGGCACAGGTGGGGCGAGAGTCACCGCCGGTGCTCGTCGATCGTCGCGCCGAGTTGCTCCAGCATGCGTTTTGTCGCGCCCTCCGCACTCCATTTGGGGACGACCGTCGCCCGGAGTTGCTCGGGCGTCCTGTGCAGGTCACCGGCGAGAATCCGGGTGAGCCCGTCCGCCATGTCGGCCGGCGACCGAGGCACCAGGTACCCGTTCACGCCGTGGTCGACGGTCTCGCGCAGGCCTGCCTCCCGCACAGCGACCACCGGCGTGCCGCACGCCAGTGATTCGAGGGCGACGAGGCCGAACGGCTCCAGCCGCGCCCCGACGGCGGTGGCCGACGCGGTGGCGTACATGCCCGCCAGCTCGGTGTCACTGATCCCGGAATGGAGCCGCAGCTCGACCCCGGTATCGGTCGCCAGGGTCTGCACGTCGGATCGGTACCGGTCGTCGCACCGCTCGTACACCACGTCGAGCGCCGGCCGGCTGGCCTCAGGGAGCAGGGCGAGGGCCTCGACGACCAAGGCGTGGCCCTTGCTGGCGTCGAGGGCGCCGACAGACATCACCGACGGGCGGCGTGCCCCCACCCCTCCGTCGAGACGGAAGACCTCAGTCTCCACACCGAGGTAGCACACCTCGGCGTCCCGGCCGTAGGACCGCTGGATGTACTCGGCCGAGTAACACGAGTTGGTGGCCAGGCGGGTGGCTCCGTGGACCGCGCCGTGGTCGGCCCGACGCACGATCCGCTCGATGCCGCCCGCCACGGCTTTACGCGCCACCCCCGCTGATTGGTCGACCGGCTGGTAGTCGACCTCGAAGGTCCGCCGGCGCGGCTCCTGCATGTAATACAGCGACGGGGTCCGCAGGTGCTGAAGCAGGGATGGCGAGTGGGTAAGGCGGCAGGAGCAGACCAGGACGACGTCGTAGCTGCGGGCGTCGATGTCTCCGGCGATCCGGCGTTCCACCCGCCACAGCCACCCGGGGCCGGTCACTTGCCACCCCGGGCCCAGGGCCATCACGCGCGAGGCGGCAGGGCGCAGCACGGGGTAGCGAAATGTGCGGGCGACATGAGGCGTGAGATCGTGCTGCTCCGCCCGGCCCCGGGCATAGGAGAAGCCGTCGAACCGGCCGAGGTCGACGGTGTAAAGGTCGAGCTCATGCTCGCCGGCGGCCCGGCGGACGAAGTCGCAGAGGACCCGCAGAGCTCCTCCCGGCGGGAGGTTGTGGTAGATCGCGATCCTCATCTCGGCGCACCGACAGGGACCTCGTGGTTGACGGCGGCCATGGCATCACGATGTGCCTCCAGGTAGGCGCGGCCCCAGCGCTGGCACGGCTCCAGGTGGCAACCCTCGCCCCACTCGTTCCAGGCGTTCACGAAGAGCAGGGAGTCGCCGCCGGGCGACCGGGGAGCCTTCTCGGCCGCGGTGCGCAACCAGCGACCGTACGCCTCGGGGGTGGAGCCACAGAGGACGGTCGCCCCCGAGGCTCGGCGGGCGGTGTTGTCCCAACCCGGGGTGACGCACGGGAACCGGACGTACGGCGGCCGAGGCTTGGCCAGCATCCGTCGGCCCAGCCGCTCGTAGTCATAGACCTGGTGGTCGGTGAGCGGCGAGTCCGCCAGCCCGAGCCGATGGGCGCCGGCGCGCGCCACCCGCCGCCACGTCGGTCGCAGGCGCGTCCAGTCGGGGGCGAACTCGACGGCGGCGTCGAACCCGAGAGCCTGGGGGTCGGAGCGCTCGTTGGCGAAGCTTTCCACCCGGCACAGGAACACCTCGCCGACACCGGCCCGGCGCGCCTCATCCCGCCAGATCCGGGTCGTGCGCCGGGGGTTGTCGAGGTCCGTAGCCCGGTAGACGAGGAACAGCGGTTTGCCGTCCACCCGGATGTACCGCTCGTCGGCGAAGGCCCGGGCCAGCCAGCGGCCGTGGCGGTGGTCGTCGTCGGGATCGTAAGACTGGCGCACGAGGACGGACGTCTCCAGCCCGTCCCACCGGCGCGTCCAGTTCTCGTTGGCCCAGCACAGTGCGAATGGAAAGTCCGGGCGCCCGCTGGCGAGGACCTCGTCGAACGGCCGCTCCAACAGTCGCCGCCCGTTGAACCAGTAGTGGTAGTAGACGAAGCCGTCGACGCCGTGCGCTGCCGCCATGGCAGCTTGGGCCCTCCTTGTCTCCGCCAGGCGGAGGTCGTAGAAGCCGAGGTCGGCCGGGAGGTGCGGCTGCTGGTGGCCAGGGAAGCGCGGACGGCCCTTGACGACATTCGTCCATTCGGTGAAGCCGGGACCCCACCACTCGTCGTTCTCGGGGATCGGGTGGAACTGCGGCAGAAGGAAGGCCAGGGACCGCACGCGCGTCACCCTGTATAGATCGACCTCACGGGCCGCTCGGTTGAGAGCCTTGTGTGCCTGGCGAATCGGGCGGCCCGCCGGCGGGCGGCGAGCGGGTCCAGCAGGAGCGCCTCCAGTGAGGGGCGGGCGTGGCGAGGCTTGGCGGCGGCGAGCTGCACCCACCTCAGCGAGGCGGCAAGGACCGCGAGGCCCCAGGCCCGCCGGTCCCACCACGCCGCCCCGAACTGCATCGTCCCCCTCCACCAGTGCGCTTCACGCGTACGGCTGCACTCGGCGGAGCCGCCACTGGTGTGCGTCGCCCACACGTCAGGGACGGCGACCAGCTTCCAACCCGCGGCCCGTAGACGCCGGCACAGGTCCAGGTCCTCGCCGTACAGGAAGTACGACTCGTCGAACCCGTCCACCGCGTCGAGCGCCGACCGGCGGACGAGCAGGGTGGTAGCGGCCAGGCTCTCGACGTCGACGGGGCCAAGCGGCACCCGCTCGGCGTGGTCCCGCAGGGCGGACGAATGTCCGACGAACCGGGCGACGGCGGGGATCCGCAGCAGGGCCTTGGCGCCGAGCGCCCGCCCGAGGAGGTGGACTGGGCCCAGCTCGACGCCAGCGCTGCGTTCCGGACGGCCGGTGGCCTGGTTCACGATGACGCCCTGGACGGCGGCGGCGTCGGGTCGGCCGGCGAGCACGTGGAGCCCGGAGCGCACGGCGGCGGACACGATCTCGGCGTCGGGATTGCACAGCAGCACGAACTCCGACTCCGTGAAGGCCAGGCCGTGGTTCTGGCCGGCGCCGAAGCCGGGGTTGGAGGGGTCGTGGACGGCCACCGCGCCGGCGGCGGCGGCGCGCACCGCGGAGGCACCATCGCCGTGGTCGACCACGACGACCCGACCGCCGAGGGACCCCGCCGCCTCCACCGCGCCCCGGATGACGCCCTCGCTCCGGTAGGCCACGAGGACCGTATCGATTGCGTTCATGCCGCCACCCGGCGGGTGAACCCACGGTGGCGCCACAGGTGGCGGGCCACCGCCGAGGCGTGCAGCATCCCCCGCCGGGTGAGGAGCCGGCGGTTGCGGCGGCGCGGGGGGTGGTGGCATTCCGCGCCCTCCACCTGGACGACGCGCTTCCCTGCCTCCCGCAGGCGCAGGCAGAGATCCACGTCCTCCGGGCCGTAGAAGTACGACTGGTCGAAGCCCCCAACCGCCTCGAACGAGCTGCGCCGCACCAGCTGGCAGGCACCGATGGCGAAGTCGACATCCCACCAGGGCCCGTCGGCGGTCACCGGTCGGTAGGTGCTCCGCACGTCGAGGAGGCGCAGCGCCTTGTCGGAGAGCGACGGGGCCCGCCCGGCGCTGGCCTCAGCCGGCTGGCCCACGAACACCGGAGCCGAGAGGGCCACCTGGGGGTCGCCGAGTGGTATGAGCAGGCGGGGAAGCGCGTCGGGCAGGAGGCGGGCGTCGCTGTCCAGGAAGCACACGAACGGGGCCGACCCGATCGCCGCCCCTTGGTTGCGGCCGGCCGCCACACCCCGGTTCTCGGGGTTGCGGATCAGCCTGACCCGGCTGTCGTCCGGGACGGCGGCCGGTGGCTCGGATCCGTTGTCGACGACGACCGCGCGGACGTCCACACCCTCGGAGGCGAGGACCGACGCCAGGGCCCGGTCGAGCAGCTCCCCGTCGTTCCAGGTGAGGACGACCACGTCGACGACCGGCACGGCCCGGCTCATCGCCCGCCCCTTCCGAGGACGCTGCGGAGGGTGCGGCCGGTGATGCGGACGTCCAGGGCCAGGCTCTGGTGACGGAGGTAGAAGAACTCGTACTGGAGCTTCTCGAAGGCGTCGCCCTCGCTGGCCCCGTAGGGGTACTTGACCTGGGCCCAACCGGTGAGGCCGGGGCGGACCAGGTGGCGAAGGCGGTAGAAGGGGATCTTGGTCTCCAGCTCCCCCACGTACTGGGGTTGCTCGGGGCGGGGGCCGACGATGGAAAGGTCGCCGCGCAGGATGTTGACCACCTGGGGCAGCTCGTCCAGGTGGGTCTTCCGCAGCCACGCCCCGAAGGGCGTGATGCGGGGGTCGTCCTCGGCCGTCCAGGCCGAGTCGTGCGGGCCCTGGTCCGGCCGCATGGTCCGGAACTTGAGGATCTCGAACTCCCGCCCGCCCTTGCCCACCCGGCGCTGGTGGTAGAGCAGCGGGCCGTGGTTGCCGGCCTTGTTGGCCAGCCAGACGAGCGGGGTCACGGGGACCAGCACCACGAACCCGGCCAGGGCGCCCACGGTGTCGAGGATCCGCTTGACGCGGCCATACCGGGCCCGGTGCAGCTCACCGATGTCGAAGAGCAGGGCGATCCGCTCCAGCTCGGAGACGGGCAGCTTGCCCAGCCACTGGTCGTAGAAGAGCGAGAGGGTGCGGATGCGCACGCCCGACTCGTGGAGGTCGGCGGCCTGGTCGACGATCGACTGGTCGGCCAGGGCGGCCCGGCCGAGGACGACGACACTGGCCCGGGCGGCGCGGGCCACGTCGACCAGGGGCTGGTCACCCTCGCCCTCGGCCACCGCGTCCTCGGGGGCCAGCACCCAACCCAGCACGGCCGGGCGCTCGGGGTGGGCGTCCAGCTCCCGGACCAGGTTGGCGCTCTCCTCGGGCCCGGCCACGGCCACGACCCGGTCCTTCTGGCCGTCCCGTTCCCTCCCCCGGCGGGCCAGCGAGGAGCACAGCACGGCGAAGGGCACGAGGACCAGAGGGGTGCCGAAGACCACGAACCGGGGCAGGAGGGCCGAGCCCATGGCCAGCTGCAGCACGGACATGGCCAGGGCGGCCGCCCCGGTGGAGGCGGCGGCGGTCAGGGCGGCCGACCGCCGGTTCCGGGCCAGCTCGGGCAGCCCGGCCCCGTAGGAGGCGGCCCACAGCAGCCCCATGTAGGCCAGCGCCCAGGCGAAGCGGAAGGACTGGGTGAAGTCGTACTGGTGGGCGGTGGCGTGAGCCTTGCTCAGCCCGAGCACGGCGACGGCGACGCCGGCCATGAGCAGCGGTCGGGCCAGGCGTCGCATGGGGTACTTATCGACCACCCGGGCGGTCCGGTTGAGCTACCCCCCACGAACTGGTGACGCCTGGTGTCGTCTATCGCACCAGGTGTCACCAGTTCGCTCAGCCGCGGGTCAGGATCGGGGCCAGGAAGCGGCCCGTGTGGCTGTCGGCCGTCTTGGCCACCACCTCGGGCGGGCCCTCGACGACAACCATGCCGCCCCCGTCCCCGCCCTCGGGCCCCAGGTCGACGACCCAGTCCGCGCTCTTGATGACATCGAGGTTGTGCTCGATGACCAGGACGGTGTTGCCCTGGTCGACCAGCCGGCTCAACACGGTCAAGAGCTTGCGGATGTCCTCGAAATGGAGCCCGGTGGTGGGCTCGTCGAGGATGTAGATGGTGTGGCCCGTCCCCCGCTTGGACAGCTCGCTGGCCAGCTTGACCCGTTGCGCCTCCCCGCCCGAGAGGGTCGGCGCCGGCTGCCCCAGCCGTACGTAGCCCAGCCCCACGTCCACCAGCGTCTTGAGGTGCCGTGAGATCACCGGCTGGTTGGCGAAGAACTCCGCCCCCTCCTCGCACGACATGTCCAGCACCTCGGCCACGTTCTTGCCCTTGAACGTGACGTCCAGCGTGTCCCGGTTGTACCTCCCGCCCTTGCACACCTCGCAGGGGACGTACACGTCGGGCAGGAAGTGCATCTCGATCTTGATCGTCCCGTCGCCGGCGCACGCCTCGCACCGGCCGCCCTTGACGTTGAACGAGAACCGGCCGGGCATGTAGCCGCGGACCTTGGCCTCCTGGGTCTGGCTGAACAGCTTGCGGACGTGGTCCCAGACCCCGGTGTAGGTCGCCGGGTTCGAGCGGGGGGTGCGGCCGATGGGCGACTGGTCGATGTTGATGACCTTGTCGAGGAACTCGTCGCCCTCGATCTTCTTGTGGCGCCCCGGCACGACCTTGGACCGGTAGATCCGCTGCATGAGGGCCCGGTACAGGATGTCGTTGACCAGGGTCGACTTCCCCGACCCCGACACCCCGCTGACGCAGACGAAGCAGCCCAGGGGCAGCTCGACGTCGATGTCCTTGAGGTTGTGCTCCCGCGCCCCCCGGATGACCAGCCACCCGTCCCCCGGATCACGCCGCATGGCCGGGACCGGGATCGAGCGGGCGCCCGAGAGGTACTGCCCGGTGATCGACCGGGGGGTCTCGACCAGGTCGCCGACCGTCCCGCTGACCACGATCTCCCCGCCGTGCTCGCCCGCGCCCGGCCCGATGTCGACCACGTGGTCCGACACCCGGATGGTGTCCTCGTCGTGCTCGACGACGATGACCGTGTTGCCCAGGTCGCGCAGCCGGACCAGGGTGTCGATGAGCTTGCGGTTGTCCCGCTGGTGGAGGCCGATGGACGGCTCGTCCAGCACGTACAGCACCCCGACCAGCCCGCTGCCGATCTGGCTGGCCAGGCGGATGCGCTGGGCCTCGCCCCCGGCCAGCGTCCCGGCCGACCGGTTCAGGGTGAGGTAGTCGAGGCCGACGTCGAGCAGGAACCTCATGCGGGCGTTGACCTCTTTGACCACCCGCTCGGCGATCATCCGGTCCCGCTCCGACAGCTCCAGGCCGGCCAGGACCCGGGCGGCCTTGGCGATCGACAGGTCGCACACCTCGTGGATGTTCCGCCCGTCCACCGTCACGCCCAGCGACTCCGGCCTGAGCCGGGCACCCCCGCATTCCGGGCACGGGACCTCCCGCATGTAGCCCTCGATCTGCTCCCGCATGTAGTCCGACTCGGCCTCGGAGTGCCGGCGCTGGAGGTACGGGATGGCCCCCTCGTAGTGGGTGTAGTAGGAGCGGGTCCGGCCGTAGCGGTTCCGGTACTGGACGTGGACCTGCTTCTGGCCCGACCCGTACAGCAGGACCTTCTGCTGGGTCTTGGTCAGCTTCTTGAACGGCGTGGTCATGCGGAAGCCGTAGGCCTCGGCCACCGCGCCCATGACCCGGTGGAAGTACTCGCCCCGGGCGCCCGACCACGGGCCGACCGCCCCCTCGTCCAGGCTCAGGTCGGGGTTGGGGACGACCAGCTCGGGGTCGACCTCGAACCGGGTGCCCAGCCCGTCGCACTTCGGGCAGGCGCCGTACGGGGAGTTGAACGAGAAGTTCCGGGGCGCCAGCTCGGGGAACGAGGTGCCGTCGTTGGGGCAGGCCAGGTGCTGGCTGAACGTGAGGGTGTCGGCCTCGCCGCCCTCGCCGTCCCGGGGCACCAGCTCGACCTCGGCCACGCCCTCGGCCAGACGCAGGGCGGTCTCCAGCGAGTCGGTCAACCGCCGCTCGATCCCCTCCCGCCGTACCAGCCGGTCGACGACCACCTCGATGGTGTGCATCTCGTACCGGGCCAGCTTCTCGGCGTTCTTGTGGGAAAGCTCGCGCAGCTCCCCGTCGACCCTCGCCCGGGTGTAGCCCTGGGCGGCCAGCTCGTCGAGCAGCCCCTCGTACTCCCCCTTCCGGCCCCGGACGACCGGCGCCAGCACCTGGAACCGGGTGCCGTCCGGCAGCTGGAGGATGCGGTCGACGATCTGCTGAGGGGTCTGACGGGCGACCACCGCCCCGCACTTCGGGCAGTGGGGGACGCCGATCCGGGCCCACAGCAGGCGCAGGTAGTCATAGATCTCGGTGATCGTCCCGACCGTCGAGCGGGGGTTGCGGGACGCCGACTTCTGGTCGATGGAGATGGCCGGGGACAGGCCCTCGATGAAGTCGACGTCGGGCTTGTCCATCTGGCCCAGGAACTGCCGGGCGTAGGACGACAGGGATTCCACGTACCGCCGTTGCCCTTCGGCGTAGATGGTGTCGAAGGCCAGGGACGACTTGCCCGACCCGGACAGCCCGGTGAACACGATCAGCTTGTCGCGGGGCAGCTCGAGTGAGACGTTGCGCAGGTTGTGCTCGCGCGCGCCGCGAATCACAAGCTTGTCGGACATCGGGTCCGAGGATAGGCCCCCTCAGGCCGGTCTGAGGACGAGAATCTGCCAGCCGCGGTGGGTGGTGGACGCCTCCCGGACGACGTTCCCGGGGAGGAAGTCGACGTCGGCCTGGCCGCGGGCCACGTAGGTGAACCGGTCGACCCCGATCGTGCCCAGGCGGTCGACCAGCGCGCCCAGGTCGCCGGGCGTGGACAGCAGCCAGCGCTGGTCGTCGAAGGTGGGCCACGCCAGCCGGGGCACCCGGGCCGTCGTGGTCACCAGGACGGGCCGGTCAGGCCCGGCCGTGCGGTCGATGGCCGCGATCAGGTCGGCCCCGAACCGGTGGGTCGACCGCAGGGCGCCCACGGCCATGACCCCCATGGCCAGCGAGCAGACGACCAGCCCGGCCACGAGGGGGCGGGAGCCGCGGGTACGGATGGCGGCGACGAGGACCGGGACGGCCACGGGCAGGGCCAGGGCGAAGTAGCGCCCGCCCCACTCGCCCGAGCCGCCGGTCGAGTACTGGGTGGCCAGGACGGCCAGGGCGAACACGACCGAGGTGACCGCGGCCAGGCGGGCGGTGCTGCTGGCGACGGTGTCGCGCCCGGCCATGACCAGGCCGGCCACGATCACCGGGCAGGCGACCAGCAGCCCGGGGGCGATGTTGGCCGGGGCCAGCAGCACGGCGGCGACCGCCGACCCGGCGGCCACGGCGAGGATCGTGGTCGCGCCGGGCCGGCGCCGCCGGACCGCGTAGGCCCCGAGCAGGACCGTGGCCAGCATGAGGACCAGGAGCAACTCGACCACCGGGGAGGCGTCGTAGCCGGGGCGCAGCCAGGTCAGGCTGAAGGCGTCCCACCGGTCGGACAGGAACCCGGCTGTGGGAATGGGCGTGGTCTGCCCCGTGCCCGACGCCGTGCCGCCCACGATCCGGTTGATCCAGGCCGCCTCGGCCTGGCGGGCGACGAAGGCCGTGAACAGCGAGCCGCCGGCCACCAGCCCGGCAACCACCCGGTCGTTGCGCAGGCCGACCACCGCGGCGCCGGCGGCCAGGCCCACGGCCAAGAAGGCGGCCTCGGTGCGGAGCAGGACGGCGGCAGCGATCCACGGGGCGACGGCCAGGGCCCACGGCCGGCTGCGCCGCTCGAAGGCGGTGGCCGCGGCCAGGACGGCGCCGGCCGCGCCGGCTGCGCCCAGGGTGTGGGCGATGACGATGTACCCGTCGAAGAGCAGAGGTGTGGCCAGCCCGACGGCCCAGAGGGCCGGCCGGGCCAGGCCCGTGTCGATCCTGGCCGCCAGCAGCCCGGCCAGGCCGGCGGCGGCCACCGTTCCCAGCACCGACAGCAGCACCATCCCGGTCACGCCGGCCAAGCGGTCGGCCCCGGCCAGCAGCAGCGCGTAGAGGGGGTGCTTGGCGAAGGGCGCGGTGCCGTCCGGGCCCCGGGTGGACAGCTCCAGCGGGTAGTAGGCGTTCCCAGGGTCGGCCTCGGGCATCGGGTGCTCCACCACCCAGCCGTCGCCCCGCGACAGCGACCGGGCCTGGACGATGGCCGCCCCCTCGTCGGCCGAGAACGACGTCCCCGTCCCGACCACGGGCACCAGGGCCAGCAGGACCAGGGCCAGGGCGAACAAGTGGGCGCCGAGGGGCGCACCCCCCAGGCGGCGGGCGAACCGGCCCGGCCCGGTCCGGGCGCGGGTGGGGGCGCCGGAGGGCGCGGGCGCATCCGCCAGAAGGGTCACCCTGCTGTTATCGACCGGTCAGACGACCTGTTTGAGCTCTCGTTTCAGGTCGTGGATCTCGTCGCGCAGGCGGGCGGCGTACTCGAACCGCAGGTCGGTGGCCGCCTCCTTCATCTCCTCCTCGAGGGTGCGGATGAGGCGGGCCAGCTCGTCCTGGGGCAGCTCGGCGAAGTCGGACCGGACCTTGTCGCGCTTCCGGGACCGCCGGTCCTTTCCCGGGCGGGGCGCCTCTCCGTCGCCCTCGGGCCGCAGGGTGGCCAGGATGTCGGTGACCGCCTTGCGGATGGTCTGGGGGTCGATCCCGTGCTCGCGGTTGTAGGACTCCTGGACGCCGCGCCGGCGGTTGGTCTCCGACAGGGCCCGCTGCATGGAGTCGGTGACCTTGTCGGCGTACATGATCACCTGGCCGTCGACATTCCTGGCCGCCCGGCCGATGGTCTGGATCAGCGACGTCTCGCTGCGCAGGAAGCCCTCCTTGTCGGCGTCGAGGATGGCCACCATCGACACCTCGGGCAGGTCGAGCCCCTCCCGCAGCAGGTTGATGCCGACCAGCACGTCGAACTCCCCCAGCCGCAGGTCGCGCAGGATCTCGATGCGCTGGATGGTGTCGACCTCGCTGTGCAGGTACCGGACCCGTACCCCCAGCTCGAGGAGGTAGTCGGTGAGGTCCTCGGCCATCTTCTTGGTCAGGGTGGTGACCAGGATCCTGTCGCCCCTGTCGACCGTGAGCCGGATCTGCTCCATGAGGTCGTCGATCTGGCCCTTGGTCGGCTTGACCACCACCTCCGGGTCGGTGAGGCCGGTGGGCCGGACGATCTGCTCGACGACCTGGATCGACTGGCCGATCTCGTAGTCCGACGGGGTGGCCGACAGGAAGATGCACTGGTTGACCCGCTCGTACCACTCGTCGAAGCGCAAGGGCCGGTTGTCGGCCGCCGAGGGCAGGCGGAAGCCGTGGTCGACCAGGGTCTCCTTGCGTGACCGGTCTCCCTCGTACTGGCCGTGGAGCTGGGGCACGGTGACGTGGGACTCGTCGAGCACCATCAGGAAGTCCTTGGGGAAGAAGTCGAGCAGGGTGTGGGGCGGCTGGCCGGCCGCCCGCCCGTCGATGTGGCGGCTGTAGTTCTCGATCCCGTTGCAGAAGCCGACCTCCTGCATCATCTCCAGGTCGTAGCTGGTCCGCATGCGCAGCCGCTGGGCCTCGAGGAGCTTCCCCTCCTTCTCGAAGTACGCGAGGCGCTCCTGGAGCTCGTGCTCGATGCGCTCCATGGCGTTCTTCATGCGCTCCTCGCCGGCGACGTAGTGGGTGGCCGGGAAGACGACGACCTCGTCGAGGACCTCGAGGATCTCGCCGGTCAAGGGGTCGACCCGGCTGATCCGCTCCACCTCGTCGCCGAACAGCTCGATCCGGACGCCCTGCTCCTCGTACGCGGGATGGATCTCGATCGTGTCCCCCCGCACCCGGAACTTGCCCCGCATGAAGTTCATGTCGTTGCGCTCGTACTGCATGTCCACCAGCTGGCGCAGGATGGCCCGCTGGTCGATCTCCATCCCTCTGCTGACCGGGAGGACGTGCTTGGTGTACTCCTCGGGCGTGCCCAGGCCGTAGATGCAGGAGACCGAGGCCACCACGATCACGTCTCTTCTCGACACCAGCGCCCAGGTCGCCGAGTGCCGGAGCCGCTCGATCTCGTCGTTGATCGAGCTGTCCTTCTCGATGTACGTGTCGGACGAGGGGATGTACGCCTCGGGCTGGTAGTAGTCGTAGTAGGAGACGAAGTACTCGACCCTGTTGTGGGGGAAGAACTCCCGGAACTCGTTGGCCAGCTGGGCGGCCAGGGACTTGTTGGGGGCGATGATCAGCGTCGGCTTCTGCACCTGCTCGATCGTCCAGGCGATCGTCGCGCTCTTCCCCGATCCGGTGATGCCGAGGAGCGTCTGGAACCGGTCGCCGCGGTCCACGCCGTGGGCCAGGGCCTCGATCGCCTTGGGCTGGTCCCCCGCGGGGGCGAAGTCGCTCACGACCTGGAGGGGAGGCACCCCTCCAGGTTACGAGCGGCTTGAGACAATGCGGGCGGAAGGTGAGTGGGCCGCGCCCGAGGTTCAGCCGGTGCGCTCGGCCCGAAGGTCGCCCGCCGGCGCCGGGTGGGTCTCGGCGGCGGCGGGCCGGGCCGGCACCTTCACGACGAACCGCCCCGACCGGTACGCAAGCTCGCCACCCTGGGCTTCGGCGAGGGATCTGGCGATGGCCAGGCCCAGGCCCGATCCGCCGTGCCCGTCCAGGGACACGAACCGGTCGAACGCCCGCTCCTCGCCCCCTATGGGCAGGCCCGTACCGTCGTCGGCGACCGTGATGCACAACCAGGTCCCGGACGTCTCGATGGTGATGTCGATGCGCCTCAGCGCGTGGCGGCGGGCGTTGTCGAGGAGGTTGGCGGCGATCTCGGCGATGGCCGTGGGGTCGACCACCATCGACGGTGGCACGCCCGGCGCGACCCGCAGCTGGAGCTCCAGATCAGGGGCGCGGCCCCGCACCCGGTCCATCTCGGTCCGGAGCAGCGCTTGGAGGTCGCACGGACGCTGCTCCCGGGGCTCCCCCTGGTCCAGCCGGGTCAGGCGCAACAGCGACTGCACCAGGCGTCCCATGCGCTCCGATTCGGCGGTGAGGTTCGAGGCCAGCTGGTCCCGCTGTGACGCCGACGCGGTGAGCACCAGGGCCTCGGCCGACGCCCGGATGCCCGCCACCGGAGTGCGGAGCTGATGGGCGGCGTAGGCCAGGAACTCCTTGCTCCGGCGCTCCGACGTCCGGGCCTGCTGGAGGGCTCGGCGCAGTGCGGAGAGGAGGACGACCACGGACGCCAGCGTGCAGAGACGGAGGCCGCCGTTCCACAGCTGCACCAGGACGCTTCCCCGCGCCGACTCGATCATGGCGTCGGCCACGCTCCAGGCCAGCGCGGCCCAGACCGACAACCAGAGCGCCGCGCCCGACGACACGGCCAGGGCGAGGGCGGCCACCGGGACCAGGTAGAAGACCGAAAGCGACCATCGGATCCCGGTGAGGTAGTCCATGACGGCGATGCCGGCGGTCGCCACGATCGCCACGATCACCGCCGCGGCCCGGGAGGCGCCCGACTGGATCGGCTGACCCAACAACCCCTCGAGCCGCCTCATGCGGGTGTCGGCGTCTCCGGTCATGGCCGGATCACGTACCCGTGGTTCCGTTCCGTGTGGATCAGCCGGGGCCCGGTCGACTCCAGCTTGCGGCGGAGGGCGCTGACGTGCACCTCCACCAGGTTGGGCGAGAAGTCGGCGAAGCCCCACACCACGGTGAGCAGTTGGCCCTTGGAGAAGACCCGTCCGGGCTCGCGGGCCAGCACGCAAAGGAGGTCGAACTCGATCCTGGTCAGGTCGATCCGCTCGCCGTGCCGGCTCACGACCCGGTTGGCCTCGTCGATCACGAGGTCGCGCACCTCCCAGGTGGAGGAGCTGAGCCGGCCGGCCCGCCGCAGCACGGCCTTGGTCCGGGCCAGCAGCTCAGCCATGGCGAACGGCTTCACCAGGTAGTCGTCGGCCCCGATGTCGAAGCCGTGCAGCCGATCGGTCAGGGTGTCGGCGGCGGTGACGAACACCAGCGGGATCCCCAGCGATGCCCGGATCCGCCGCCCGACCTCGAAGCCGTCCGGGCCCGAGGGCAGGCGCACGTCGAGGATGGCCAGGTCCGGGTGAAAGTTCTGGAGGACCTCTTCGATGCCCGTCCCGGTCGACACCGGCTGCACGTCGTACCCGCTGGCGGTGAGCACCACCACGATGGCCTCCCGCAGTGAGGCGTCGTCCTCGAGCACCAGCAGTCTCGGCGGCGCGGGATTGGCCATCGTCGTCAACCGGCACCTCCAACGATCCGATCCATGGTCTCACGGACGCATCCGGTGCCGGCACCGGTGGCGCTTCTTCAGCAAACTTCAGCGACTTTCACCCCG
>JBOGIE010000010.1:0-20741 GCA_050742435.1 Acidimicrobiales bacterium
TCCTGCTCTCGGTGTCGATCCTGGCCACCATGAAGGTGCTGGGCGTGGTCCTGGTCGCCGCCACCCTGGTCATCCCCGCCGTGGTGGCCCGGATGCTCACCAACAGCTTCGGGCGCATGCTGTGGCTGTCGGCCCTCATCGGGGCCCTGTGCGGGTTCGTGGGGATGATCGTCAGCTACCACCTCGACGTCTCCTCCGGGGCGACGATCGTCCTGGTCGGCGCGGCCCTTTTCGCCGTGGTCTTCGCCCTGACCGGCCCCCGCGGACGCCGGCGGGCCGGCGCCCTGGCCGCCCACCCCTGAAACCGGTAGGTGTCCGGGACACCCATTGCCCGGAGGCCCGCCATCTCCGATAGTGGGGGCGGGCTGGGGGAGCCTGAGGGAGAGGGGTACCGCATGCGGGGTGGCCGGCGTCGTCGATGTGCTCTGGCGGTGGTGGCCGCGGCGCTGGCCGCATCGGCCGGGCTCTGGCCGCCTCCGGCGTCGGGGGCCGACCTGGCCGCACCGGCGGTGGACGCCTCGGTCCAGGTCAACACCGACGCCGGGGCCTCCCGCGCCCACACCGCCCCGGTGATCGCCGTCCATCCGAAGGACGACGAGATCGTCGCCCTGGCCGAGGCCGACGCCCTCTCCGGGCGCTGCGGCGTCTACGTCTCGACCAACGCCGGCCTCAGCTGGACGGCGACCGCGGCCCCGCAGATCCCGGCCGAGTGGCCCAACTGCGCCTTCATCCCGTTCGGGCCGGTGGTCGACGTGGCCTTCGGCCCGGACGGCACCCTCTACTACGCCCTGAGCGGGTTCAATCCGACAACCAAGCGGAGCCGGGTCTTCCTGGCCCGCTCGGACAACCTCGGGTCGACCTGGGACACCACGACCCTGCCGTGGATCGCCCCGGACCTCAGCCGGGGGGAGGCCGGCGTGGACGCCGTGCCCTCCATCGCCGTGGACCCGAATGACGCCGACCGTGTCTACGTGGGGTGGGGGTCGAACTGGGCCACCTACGCCCTCAACGCCAACGTGCTGGAAGGCAAGCTCTACTACTGGGACGTCATCGAGCGCGTCTACGTCTCGGCCTCCACCGACGGGGGGCGCACCTTCGCCGACCCGGTCAACGTGGGTGACGGGCTGAAGCTCACACCCACCGTCGAGGGGGTCAAGCCGCCGCCCCAGGTGGTCGTGGGCAACGAGGGCGAGGTCTTCGCCATCTTCGGCGAGTACGCCCGGGCCGGCAGCCGCGACGTGAGGGAAGGCACCGCCCCGCCGGCCCACATCTACTTGTCCACCTCGAGGGACGGAGGCAGGACGTACGAGAAGGCGGCCATCTTCACCGGCCCGACGCCGACGGCCAACTCCGACTGGACCTGGGTGCCCAGGATGGGCATCGACCGGCGCAACGGCAACCTCTACGCGGTCTGGGAGAACATGTCCTCGGCCGAGGACCCGGTGCAGATCTCGCTGATCCGCTCCACCGACGGCGGGCGGACGTGGAGCGAGCCGGCCAAGCTCAACGACGCCGAGTGGCCCCGCAAGTGGAACTATCCCGAGCTCTACCCGTCGATGTCGGTGGCGCCCAACGGGCGGGTCGACGTGGCCTGGTACGACTGGCGCAACGACGCCACCTGGGTGGCCGACGCCAAGAAGAACGTCTTCCAGGACGTGTACTACACGTTCTCGACCGACGGCGGACTGACGTGGGCACCCAACGTCAAGCTGAACGACCGGGCCATCGACCGCCACATCGGCGTGTCCAACCAGGGCGGCATCCGGGGCCCGCTGGGCATCGGCTCACGGGACGAGGCCGCCTACGTGGCCTGGGACGACACCCGCAACGGCACCGAGCTCACCCACAGCCAGGACATCTACTTCACCCGGGCCCGCCTGGCCGAGGCCGCCGACCTCTTCGCGTCCTCGGACGGCCGCGGAGGGCCACTGGCCTGGGCCGTGGGTGGGGTAGCGGTGGGCCTGGCTCTGGCCGGCTTGGCCCTGCTCATCGCCAACCGGGTGGTCCGCCGGCCCGATCCGGCGGGGGCGACCGACCGGGTGCCTGCCGGCGTCGGTTAGGAGGGCCGGGGGCCGGCGGCGCCGATTGGACTGGCCGGGCCGCGCCCGGCAGTGTAGGAAGTGCCGTGCGTAGGAACCGCCGTTCTGCCCTCTTCAGCGCCAGCCTGTTCCTCTTCCTCGCTGCCTGCGCAGAGAACGCGCCGCAGGACACGCTGGAGCCCAAGGGCCCTGTCGCCCGGCAGATCGACAACCTCATGGACCCCGTGTTCGTGGTGGCGGGCATCGTGTTCCTCCTGGTCCAGGGTCTGGTCCTGGTGGCCGTCTTCAAGTTCCGGGCCAAGCCCGACTCGCCGGAGCCCGAGCAGGTCCACGGCAACACCCGCCTGGAGGTGGGCTGGACCCTCGTCCCGGCCCTGATCCTGGTCGCGGTGGCCGTGCCCACCATCGCCACCATCTTCGACATCGCCCGCAAGCCGGACAACCCCGTCAACGTCACCGTGATCGGCCACCAGTTCTGGTGGGAGTACCGCTACGACGACCTCGGCGTGGTCACCGCCAACGAGCTACGCATGCCGGTCGGCCGCGCCGTGGAGCTCACGCTGAACAGTGAGGACGTGATCCACAGCTACTGGATCCCCGCGCTGGCGGGGAAGATGGATGTCGTGCCGGGCCGGGACAATCGGATGCACCTCATCGCCGACGCCCCCGGGGAGTACCTCGGCCAGTGCGCCGAGTTCTGCGGGGACTCGCACGCCAACATGCGGGCCAAGGCCATCGCCATGACCGCGGCCGACTTCGACGCCTGGGTGGCCAGCCAGCGGGCGGGCGCCGCCGAGCCGGAACCGGGCACGCCCGCCGAGGAGGGGCTCACCACCTTCAACCAGCGAGGGTGCGGGAGCTGCCACACCGTCGAGGGCGTGTCCAGCGGCACGATCGGGCCGAACCTCACCCACTTCGCCAGCCGCACCACCTTCGCCGGCAGCATGTTCGACAACACCGACGCCAACCTGCGCAGATGGCTCGCCGACCCCCAGGGCGTGAAGCCCGGGAACAGGATGCTGATTCCCGGCGGCCCGCTCGGCCCCGCCGAGATCACCCAGCTCATCGCCTACCTGAACACCCTGCGATGACGCCCGCCGTGCCGAAGTTCGCCGTGGAGGCCCCGTAGATGGCAATCGTCAGCCCGCCGAGGCAGGACGCGCTCGCGCCGCCCGAGCAGCCCCTCAACACCCCCGTCCGGTTCCTCCGCCGCCCCACCGGCTACACCAAGGGCCTCTGGGGATGGCTGACCACCGTCGATCACAAGAAGATCGGCATCATGTACTCGGCGACGGCGTTCTTCTTCTTCGTCGTCGGCGGGATCGAAGCGCTGCTGCTGCGGATCCAGCTGGGGTCGCCGGACAACACGTTCCTCACCGCCGACGCCTACAACCAGGTCTTCACCATGCACGGCACGACGATGATCTTCCTGGTCATCATGCCGTTGTCGGCCGGGCTGGCCAACTTCCTGCTGCCGCTCATGATCGGGGCGCGCGACGTCGCCTTCCCGCGTCTCAACGCCTTCGGGTTCTGGGTGTTCCTCGTCGGTGGCCTGTTCATGTACTCCAGCTTCTTCCTGGGCGGGGCGCCGAACGGTGGTTGGTTCGGCTACGTGCCGCTGTCCCGAACGATCCCCGGCCACAACATGGACTTCTGGGCGTTCGGCCTGCAGATCCTGGGCATCGCCTCGCTGACCGGCGCGGTCAACCTGATCGTGACCGTCATCAACATGCGGGCCCCGGGCATGAGCCTCATGCGCATGCCCATCTTCGTGTGGATGAGCCTGGTGGCGCAGTTCCTGCTGCTCTTCGCCATCCCGGTGATCACCGTCGCCCTGTTCCTGCTCAGCTTCGACCGGCTGTTCTCCACGAACTTCTTCAACGTGGCCGCGGGGTCGGATCCCCTGCTCTGGCAGCATCTGTTCTGGCTGTTCGGCCATCCCGAGGTCTACATCCTCATCCTCCCGGCCATGGGCATCGTCTCCGAGGTCCTGCCCGTCTTCTCCCGGAAGCCGCTCTTCGGCTACCAGGTCATGGTGTTCTCGGGGATCGCCATCGGCTTCATGGGCTGGGGAGTGTGGGCCCACCACATGTTCGCCAGCGGCCTGGGCCCGGTGGCCGTCTCGGCCTTCAGTGCGTCGACCATGTTCATCGCCGTCCCCACCGGGGTGAAGATCTTCAACTGGATCGCCACCATGTGGAAGGGGAAACTGACCTTCCCCACGCCGATGCTGTTCGCCGTCGGGTTCGTCGCCATGTTCACCATCGGCGGCCTGTCCGGGGTGACCCACGGCGTCGTGCCCGGCGACACCCAGCAGACCGACACCTACTACATCGTCGCCCACTTCCACTACGTGCTGTTCGGCGGCAGCATGTTCGGCCTGTTCGCCGCCGCCTACTACTGGTACCCCAAGTTCACCGGCCGGCTGCTGAACGAGCGGCTGGGCAAGGTCCACTTCTGGCTGATGTTCCTGGGCTTCAACCTCACCTTCGGCCCTCACCACATTCTCGGGCTCCAGGGCATGCCCCGGCGGATCTACACCTACCCGGCGGGCAGGGGGTGGGACGTCTGGAACCTCGTCTCGACGATCGGGTCCTTCGTCATCGCCCTGTCGATCCTCGTCTTCATCATCAACGTGGTCGGCACCCGGAAGAAGCAGGAGGTGGGCGACGACCCGTGGGACGCCCGGACGCTCGAGTGGAGCATCCCCTCGCCGCCCCCGGAGTACAACTTCAAGGAGATCCCCCTTGTCACCAGCCGCGACGAGCTGTGGCACCGCAAGTACACCGAGGACGAACAGGGCCGCAGCGTCCGGCGGGAGGTGACCGAGGACCAGCCGAAGCTGGCCGGCACCGAGGTGGAGCCGGCCGTCGAAGGCCACGAGGGCCCCGACCACGTGGGTGGCCACGCCGACACCGAAGCGCTCGACCATGGCACCGCCGACCCGACCGGCGATGGGGACGGCGGGCAGGCGGACCACGAGGAGGAGCACGAGCCCCACATCCACATGCCGTCGCCGTCGTACTGGCCGCTGGTCACGTCGCTGGGGCTGCCGATCATCTCCTACGGCATGATCTACAAGGGGTGGATCGTCGCCATCCTGGGTGGGATCTGGACGGTCGGCGGCCTCTACGCCTGGGCCCTCGAGCCGGCCACCGCCCCCGAGGACACGCCGGTCCACGGCCCGGACACGGCCGGCCACGACGTCGAGGCGGTCCCGGCATGACCGATACCACGGTCAGCGCCCGGGCCGGGTCCCACGTCGAGGTCGACGCCGGCCATCCGCCCACCTCCACCGGGCTCTCCAACGAGAAGGTGGGGATGTGGGCCTTCCTCGGCTCGGAGTGCCTCCTCTTCGGCGCCCTGATCTCCACCTACCTGCTGTTCAAGGGCCAGGACGAGCCCGGCAGCATCTCCCCGGCCGACGTCTTCGACATCCCGTACACCTCGGTCAGCTCGTTCGTCCTCCTCATGAGCAGCCTCACCATGGTGCTGGCCCTGGCCGCCATCCAGCGGGGCGACCACCGCCGCACCCGCATCTGGCTGCTGACCACCGCCCTGCTGGGGGCCAGCTTCGTCGCCGGCCAGGGCTACGAGTTCACCGTGTTCGTCCGGGAGGGCATGAACCTGCGGGTGAACCTGTTCAGCTCCAGCTTCTTCGTGCTGACCGGGTTCCACGGCGCCCACGTCACCATCGGGGTGCTCATGCTCCTGTCGCTCTACAGCCTCTCCCTGCGGGGCCGGCTGCCGGCGTCGAAGGCCGAGACCGTCGAGCTGGTGGGCCTGTACTGGCACTTCGTCGACATCGTATGGATCGTCATCTTCACCCTGGTGTACCTGATCCCATGAGCACCAGTCCCACCACCCGCGACGAAGCCACCGGACCGGTCGTCGAGACCACCCCCGAGGAGGGCGGCACCAAGCACGCCCACCCCGGGGAGCGCCAGTACATCCTCATCGCCGTGATCCTGGCCGTGATCACGGCCATCGAGGTGGCGTTCTCCTACCTCGAGGCGGTGGAGCCGATCCTGGCCCCCAGCCTCATCCTCATGTCGATCATCAAGTTCTTCATGGTCGTGGCCTGGTTCATGCATCTGCGCTTCGACAGCCGCCTGTTCCGCCGCCTCTTCATCGCCGGCATCGCCCTGGCCCTCTTCTGCTACACCGCAGTGCTGACCACGTTCGGAGTCTGGTCGAGGTAGATGCCGGTCCTGTCGGCCGCCGTTCCGTTTCCGCACTGGCACCTGCACCTCGACGTCTGGCTGCTGATCGGCGCCTTCGCCGCCCTCTACGCCAACTCGGTGCGGCGGGAGCGGGCCCGCCGGCCGGGCGAGCAGGTGGTCAGCCGGGGCCGGGTGGCCTGCTTCGCCGCCGCCCTGGGGGTCATGTGGCTGGCATCGGACTGGCCGGTCCACGACGTGGCCGAGGGTTACCTGTACAGCGTCCACATGATCCAGCACCTGCTGCTGACCCTGGTCGTGTCGCTGCTGCTGGTCTGCGGCACGCCGGCGTGGATGGCCCGCAACATCCTGGGCAAGGGGACGCTGCTGCGCACGGTTCGTTCGCTGAGCCGGCCGGTGACCGGCCTCATCCAGTTCAACCTGGTCCTGGTGCTCAGCCATTGGCCGCTGGTGGTGGAGGCCACGGTCCGGTACCACCCGCTGCACTTCGTCGCCCACGCCGTGCTGCTGGTCTCCGCCGTCCTCATGTGGATGCCGGTGGCCAGCCCGCTCCCGGAGATCCGCCGGATCAAGCCGCCGGCCCAGATGCTCTACCTGTTCCTCCAGACCATCGTCCCTACCGTGCCGGCGTCGTTCCTGACCTTCAACGACCGGCCCCTGTACGGCATCTATGCCGAGTTCCCCCGGCTCTGGGGCATCTCGGCACTCACCGACCAGCAGACGGCAGGACTGATCATGAAGATCCTCGGCGGGCTGTTCCTGTGGGCGGTGATCGCGGTGATCTTCTTCCGCTGGTACGAGAGCGAGGAGCGCAAGGCCAAGGACGACGTCCTGCTCTGGGACGACGTCGAGCAGGAGCTCCTCGCCCCGCCCGAGAAGACGGCCTGAGGTTTACCGGCTCGAGGAGTAGGGGCAGGACACCCCGTCGTAGGACCGGAAGCACCACCTTCCGCTGGTGGGGAGCCACGTCGGCGATGCACGGCGGTAGGTGCGAGACACACATATTGAAAATGCCACTACCTGCCGAGGAGGATGGCGGAGCCGCCGGTTCCGGCGGTTCCCATTTACCCGTCTGGGGGACACCTTGATGCACAGAAGAAGTTCGGCGCGCTGGATCGCTGCCGCGGTCGGCGCTGCCGCGGCGGTCGCGGGCGCGCTGCTCCCCGTGAGCGGAGCATGGGCTCCGCACGTGGCCCAGCTGCAGGTCACGCCCACCCAGTTCAAGGCCGGCGACACGGTCACCGTGTTCGGCCCGAGCGGCTACGGGTCGACCAACCCCGTCGAGATCCGCCTCGACGCGTCGGACGGCCCGGTGCTCGGCAGCTTCAAGACCACCGGCTCCGGCTTCGCCCAGTGGGGCCCCGGCACCATCACCATCCCGGCCGACGTGTCGCCCGGCGTCCACACCCTCTGGGCCACCCAGAAGCTGGAGGAGTCGGAGAAGCTGATCCGCGGCATGCCGACCAAGACCCTGGTCCAGGTGCTGAACGCCGACGGCAGCGCGCCGGTCGTGGGCCTCGACCTCACGCCGCAGGTCGAGCCGCGCCCGACCGACTTGGTCGAGGACGACCCCGTGGGCATGGGCGCTCTGATCCTGACCGGGCTGGGCGTGGCCGGTGTGGCCATGTTCGCCGCCGGCGCCGCTGCCCTGGCCTCGGCCCGGCGCCGTGGGCCCGAGGCGCAGACGGTCAGGGGTGACGCCCGATGACGGGCCGCAAGCTGGCCTCGCTGGCGGCCCTGCCCCTGCTCGCCCTGATGGGCGCCCAGGGCATGGCCGTGGGGGCCGACGAGCCCCGCGTCACCGCCTCGATCCGGGCCACGGGTGAGGACCTCGCCCCCACCCGGACCTATGGGGCCCCCTTCCTGGCCGTCGACCCGGAGAACCCGAACGTGATCGTGGGGGCCACGCCCGAGATGCGGACCCGGACGTGCCGCTTCGTCCGCTCGCTCGACGCCGGGCGCACCTGGAGGCTGATGGACGCCTTCCCGTCGCCCCAGAGCTACCCGTTCTGCTTCCACACCTCGGGCACGTCCACCCAGACGCCGATCGCCTTCGGGCGCAACGGCACCGTGTACTACGCCCTGAACGGCTGGGACAACCAGGACGTCGGCACGGGCGGTGAGCACGAGGGCACCTACGCCAACTTCAGCGTGCTCGTGGCCCGGTCCAACAACCTCGGTGAGACCTGGGACCCGGTCATGGTCCGCGACGCCCGGGGCAAGACCGGCGCGGGCCAGGCCGAGAACAACCGGCCGATCAACGGCATCGCCGTGGACCGCACGACCGGCGACCAGGACATCGTCTACGTGGGGTGGAACCAGAGCTTCCCGCAGGCCCGTCCCGCCCAGGTGGCCCACACCATGATCGCCACGTCCACCGACGGCGGCCGGACGTTCGGCCAGCCGGTGAAGGCCACCGGCGACTACTACTCGACGGGCGCCAACAAGCCGGACCCGGACAATTGGGGTGGCAGCAGCCCGACGCTGACCGTGGCCGACGACGGCACGCTCTACGCCGTCTTCTACCAGCGGGCGACGGGCCAGCCGTCCGGGGCGGAGACCAACTCCATCCTGCTGTCGAAGTCGACCGACCAGGGCAAGACGTTCACCGTCACCGAGGTGGCGCCGCCGAGCGGCTACTACCAGGCCGGCGCCATCATGGAGTGGTCGCCCGAGGGCGGCGACGAGGGCACCCTGCACATCGTCTACGAGGACAAGATCACCGAGCCGGCCCTGGGCGACCGCGACGTCGTCACCCGCCGGTCCACCGACGGCGGCCGCACCTGGTCCGACGCCAAGCTCCTCAACGACGACCCCTTCGACCCGTCCGACGGCGGGCACACCCAGAACAACCCGAGTGTCGACGTCGCTCCCAACGGGCGGGTCGACGCGGTCTGGTGGGACTTCCGTAACGACCAGGGCCAGTTCATCAACGACGTCTACTACTCCTACTCCGAGGACAACGGCGTCACCTGGTCCAAGAACATCCGGGTGAACGACCGGTCGATCGACCGACGGATCGGGGTCTGGAGCAACGGGTACGACATGCGCATGCCCGTGGGGGTGGCGTCCACCGACAAGGTGGCCGTCTTCGCCTGGGACGACACCCGCAACGCCGACCGGCTGACCGAGGGCCAGGACATCTACTCGGGCATCGTCCAGCACGAGGCACTGGGCACGGGCAGCTCCGACGCCCTGCGCTACGCCATCGCCGGCCTGGCCGGCCTGGCCACGGTGGGGCTCATCCTGCTGGTGGTCAGCATGGTGACCGGGCGGAGGCGCCCGCAGGCGTCGCCGGCGGCCGAGCCGGAGGCGTCGAGAGGACGGGTCGGCACGTCCTAGCCGTTTCCACGCAGGAGGACCGGCCCGTCCGCGGCGACCGCGGGCGGGCCGGTCCTCTTCGCGTTTAGCCTTCCGGCGATGAAGCCGCTCAAGTTCCGGGTGAGCGGGATCCCCGTCCGGGTCGAGCCCATCTTCTTCTTGGTCCTGGCCCTGCTGGGCTGGGCCTACGGGCACACCGGGGTGCTCATCGCCGTGTTCGTCGTGGTGGCCGGGCTCTCCGTCCTCATCCACGAGCTGGGCCACGCCACCGCCCACCGCTCCTTCGGCGCCCAGCCGACGGTCACCCTCACCGGGTTCGGCGGCTACACCCAGGGCCCCGTCCAGCCCCGGGGGCGGTCGCTGGTGGTGACCCTGGCCGGGCCGGGGGCCGGGTTCCTGGCCGCCATCGTGGGGGTGGCCCTGTCCCAGGTCGTCACGTCGGACAGCCGCATCGTCGCCACCGCGCTGGACGACCTGATCTGGGTGAACGTGGCCTGGGGGATCTTCAACCTCCTCCCGATCCTGCCCATGGACGGGGGCCACGTCGCCGCCGACCTGTTCGGTGAGCGGCCGGCGCTCATGCTGTCCCTGGCCGGCTCCATCGGCCTGGGCATCCTCGGCCTGTACCTGGGGGCGGTTTTCATGGCCTTCCTGGCCTTCTACTTCGGCAGCCAGAGCCTCAACGCCCTGCGGGCCGACCGCGACCAGCCCCAGCTCGAGCAGCTCGACCAGGCTCGCGGCGCGCTGCTGCGGGGCGAGTACAAGGAGGCGGTCGAGAAGATCGAGGCCGTCACCGGCTCGCCCATGTCGTTCCCCGTGGAGGTCACGGCCGCCGAACTGCTGGCCTGGTCCCGCCTGGCCGAGGGGCAGCCCGAGGACGCCCGGGTCGCCCTCGACCGTCTGCGGGGCGGGGTGTCGCGTACCAGCCAGCTGGTCCAGCGCATGGTCGACCTGGCCGAGGGCAAGCAGTCCGATCCCGTGGCCCCGGCCTTCGTCTACTGCGACGACGTGGTGGCCGCCACCATCGCCGCCCGCATGGTCTCGGCCGCCGGGCTGCTCGACCGGGTGCTGGAGGAGCTGCGGACCCTGCCCATCCTGCCCGGCCCGCCTCGCACCAACGGCTACCGGGCCCTCCAACTGGGTCTCCACCACGCCGGGCGGTACAGGGACGCGGCCCGCGTGGGCGCCCTGCTGTTCGAGCAGGACGCCGCCCCCCTCGTGGCCTACAACGTGGCGTGCAGCTGGGCCCTGGCCGGCGACACCGAGGAGGCCCTGGCCTGGCTCGACCGGGCGGTCGAGAAGGGGTTCAGGGACACCACCCTCCTCGACAAGGACAGCAACTTCGACACCATCCGCGACACCGACGGTTTCCGCGCCCTGCGCTCGTGGATGGAGGCCGGCCCGCCCGGCGACGACTCCGAGCGGGCCACCGGGACCTGACCCCCACCGTTCTGGCTGCAGTCACCGGCGTCCACGAGGGTCAACTGCAGCCAGAACGGCCGGGGGGTCAGTGGTGGGCCATGGCGTGGTGGTCGCCGGGCGCGGGAGCGGCCGTCGCCCGGGGGATGTCGGGCCGCCCGAGGTGGACCCGGCGCAGCAGCTGGGCGTTGACCGCCACCACGATGGTGGAGGCGCTCATGAGGATGGCGCCCACCGCCGGGGAGAGCGTGATGCCGGCCCCGGCCAGCACGCCGGCGGCCAGCGGGATGGCGAACAGGTTGTAGCCCGCACCCCAGCCCAGGTTCTGGAGCATCTTGCGGTAGCTGGCCCGGGACAGGCGGATGACGCCCAGCACGGCCCGGGGATCGGAGGAGGCCAGGACCACCCCGGCCGACTCGATGGCGACGTCGGTGCCGGCGCCGATGGCGATCCCCACGTCGGCCCGGGCCAGGGCGGGGGCGTCGTTCACCCCGTCGCCCACCATGGCCACCCGGTGGCCGCGGGACTGGAGGTCGGTGACGACCGAGTCCTTGTCCTCGGGCAGGACCTCGGCCCGCACCTCGTCGATCCCCAGCTCGGCGCCCACGGCCTCGGCCACCGGCCGGGCGTCGCCCGTGATCATGGCCACCTTCACGCCCAGGCGGTGCAGCCCGTCGACCGCCTCCCGCGACTCCGGCCGGATCTCGTCCTCCAGGGCCAGGGCGCCCACCACCTCGTCGTCCCGGACGACGTGGAGCACGGCCGCGCCCCGCCGGGACCACTCGGCCGGGGCGGGCGAGCCGTCCAGGCCTCGCTGGCGCAGGAGCGAGGGGCCACCGATGGCGACCCGGGACCCGTCGACCGTCGCCTCCACCCCTCGACCGGGGATGGAGCGGAAGCCGGTGGCCCGGGGCACGGTGCCGGCCCGCTCGGCGGCGGCGGCCACGATGGCCCGGGCCAGCGGGTGTTCGGAGTCGGCCTCGACCGCCCCGGCCAGGGCCAGGAGGTCGCCCTCGTCCAGGCCGGCCGCCGGGGCCACCCCGGTCACCACGTGGCTGCCCCGGGTGAGGGTGCCGGTCTTGTCGAAGAGGACCACGTCGATGGTGCGCATCCGCTCCAGGGCCATGCGGTCCTTGACCAGGATGCCGGCCTTGGCCGAGATCGAGGTCGAGATGCTCACGACCAGGGGGATGGCCAGCCCGAGGGCGTGGGGGCAGGCGATGACCAGGACGGTGACGGTGCGCAGGAAGGCGTCGTCGGTGTCGCCCAGGCCGGTCCACACCGCGAAGGTCACGAAGCCGGCGACCAGGGCGACGTAGAAGAGCAGCGCCGCGGCCCGGTCGGCCAGGGCCTGGGCCCGCGACTTCGAGGCCTCGGCTTCGGCCACCAGGCGCTGGATGCCGGCCAGGGCGGTGTCCTCGCCCACTTTGTCGACCCGGACCCGCACCGCCGAGTCGGTGGCCACGGTGCCGGCCACAACCCGGTCGCCCTCACCCTTGGGCACGGGCTGCGACTCGCCGGTGACCATGGACTCGTCCACCTCGGCCGCCCCGTCGACCACCAGGCCGTCGGCCGGCACCCGCCCTCCCGGGCGGACCAGCACCACGTCGCCCGGGCGCAGGTCACCGAGGGGCACGGTCTCGATCTCGTCACCGCCCGGACGGACCCGCTCGGCCTCGTCGGGGAGGAGGGCGGCCAGGGCGGCCAGCGCCCCCTGGGCCTGGCCCAGGGCCCGCATCTCCAGCCAGTGGCCCAGCAGCATGATCGTCAGCAGGGTGGTGAGCTCGGCCCACAGGTCGGTGTCGAGCAGCTCGAGGGTGCTGGCGGCCGAGGCGCCGAAGGCCACCAGCAGGCCCATGGAGATCAGCAGCATCATCCCCGGCTGCCGCTGGCGCAGTTCGGTCCAGCCCATGCGCAGGAAGACCGGGCCCCCGTACAGGAAGGCGAGGGTGCCCAGGACAGGGGGGATCCAGTCGCCTCCCCGCACGTCGGGTGGCTCCCACCCGGTCAGCATGCTCAGCATCTCGCTGAAGACGACCACCGGGACGGTCAGGGCGAGGCTGACCCAGAACCGGCTCCGGAACATGGCCAGGTGGTTGTGGTGGTCGTGCATCGTTGCGCCTCCTTACCCCGCTAATACCCATAGGGGGTATATATATTCCTACCCCGTAGGGGTATAGTGGTCAAGACCTTTCTTCAGGAGGACCGACGTCATGGCACAGGCCCGGGGCTACACCGCCACCAAGGACCAGCTGCGCGACCGCCTGGCCCGGATCGAGGGGCAGGTGCGGGGCGTGGCCCGCATGGTCGAGGAGGACCGGTACTGCATCGACGTCCTCACCCAGATCAGCGCCATCCAGGCCGCCCTCGACCGGGTGGCGCTCGGCCTGCTCGACGACCACGCCCGTCACTGCCTCGTCGGCGGCAAGGGTGGTCCGACCGACCCCGAGGACCAGGTCCAGGAGCTGATGGGCGCGGTGGGCCGGATGCTGTCCCGGTAGGCCCGGCGCTCCGCTCGCCCTACTCCCAGCGGAACGTGGCGGCCGCCGCGGCCGGGGCGGCCACGGCCCAGACGAGGAGGACGACCCACGCCCGGGCCGGCACCGAAGCCGCGGTCGAGGCGGCGTGGAGGACGTCGGACAGGGCGGCGGCCGGTAGGGCCCGGGCCGCGGCGCGCAGGGCGGCGGGCAGCTCGGCGACCGGGATGACCATGCCGCCCAGGAGGAGCAGGACCAGGTAGAGGCCGTTGGCCGCGGCCAGCACCGCCTCCCCGCGCAGCCGGCCGGCCATGAGCAGGCCCAGGCCGGCAAACCCGACGGTGGCCAGCAGCATGGCGCCGGCCACCGCGGCCACCGACCCCGACGGCCGCCACCCCAGCGCCAGGGAGACCCCCACCAGCACGGCCACCTGGAGCACCTCGACGGCGAGGATGGCGAGGGTCTTGGCGGCCAGCAGGGCGGGGCGGCCCAGGGGCGTGGAGCCCAGGCGCTTGAGCACCCCGTACTGCCGCTCGAACCCGGTGGCGATGCCCAGGCCCACCATGGCCGTCGACATCACGGCCAGGGCGAGCACCCCGGGGGCGAGGAAGTCGATCGGGTCGTCGGTGCCCGTGGGCAGCACGTCGACCAGCGAGAAGAACACCAGGAGCAGCACGGGGATGCCGAGGGAGAGCAGCACCGACTCGCCCCGGCGCAGAGTGAGGGCCAGCTCGACCCGGGTCTGGGCCAGGACCTTCCTCATCGCCCGGACGTCAGTCGCAGGAACACGTCCTCCAGCGACTGGCGGCCGGCCCGCAGGTCGCCCAGGGGCAGGTCGCGCTCGGCCAGCCAGGCGGTCAGCGCGGCCACGGTGGCGGGTGAGGGGTTGGCGGCCACGGAGTACCGCCCCGGCCGCAGCTCGACCACGAGGGCACCCAGGGCGGACGACAGCGCGCCCACGTCGAGCCCGGGCGGCGCGCCGAAGTCGATCGAGTCCCGCTCGGTGGCCGACATGAGCTCGGCCGGCGTCCCCTCCGCCAGCAGGCGGCCGCGGTCGACGATCACCACCCGGTCGGCCACCCGCTCGGCCTCGTCGAGCTCGTGGGTGGCGAGGAGGACGCACGTCCCCCGGTCGCGCAGCTCGGCCACCACCTCGCGGATGACCTGGCGCCCGGCCACGTCGACCCCGGCCGTCGGTTCGTCGAGGAAGGCCACCTCGGGCCGGCCGACCAGGGCCAGGGCCAGCGACAGCCGCTGCTGTTCGCCACCCGACAGGCGCCGCCACGGTGTCCGGGCCACCCCGGCCAGTCCCAACCGGTCGAGCAGCGTGCCCGCGTCCTCGGGCGACTCGTAGAACGCGGCGAACAACGACAGCGCCTCGACCGGGCGGATGCCGGGATAGACGCCGCCCTTCTGGAGCATGACGCCGATCCGGGGCGTGAGCCGGGCGTGGTCGGCGACGGGGTCCAGGCCGAGCACCCGGACGGTGCCCTCGCTGGGCGACCGGTAGCCCTCCAGCGTCTCCACCGTGGTGGTCTTGCCCGCCCCGTTGGGGCCCAGCAGGGCGACCACTTCACCCGGGTCGGCCGAGAAGGAGAGCCCGTCCACGGCGGTGACACCGCCGGGGTAGCGGACGACCAGCCCGGAAACGTCGATGGCCGGCATGCGCGGCACGCTACCGTCCCCCCATGCTCGACCCCAGGCGACTGCGCACCGAACCCGACGCGGTCCGGGCCGGCCTGGCCCGGCGGGGGATCGACCTGTCCGAGATCGACCGGGCGGTGGTCCTGGAGGCCGAGGAGCGGGCGCTCAAGGCCCGGGCCGACGACCTGCGGGCGCGGGTGAGAGCGCTCTCCAAGGAGGTCGGCCAGGCCCGGAAGCAGGGCGACACCGCCGCGGCCGAGGCCACGGCGGCCGAGAGCCGGGCCCTGGGCGAGGAGGAGCGCAAGGTCGACGCCCAGGCCGTGGCCGCCGGCCAGGAGCTGCGCGACATCCTGCTGCGTACCCCCAACATCCCGGCCGACGACTGCCCGGACGGGGCGTCCGAGGCCGACAACGTGGTCGTGCGGGTGGAGGGCTACGACGAGGGGGCCTACGGCGACCACCAGCGGGTGCCGCACTGGGAGGTGGGCACGCAGCTCGGCATCCTCGATCTGGAGCGGGGGGCCAAGCTGTCCGGCTCCATGTTCCCGGTGTTCCGCAAGCAGGGCGCCACCTTGGTCCGGGCCCTGTGCCAGCTGGCCCTCGACCGCAACGCCGACGCCTTCGAGGAGATCCGCCCGCCCAGCCTGGTGCGCACCGACACCATGGTGTCCACCGGCCACCTGCCCAAGTTCGCCGACGAGGGCTACCACCTCGAGCGGGACGACCTGTGGGCCATCCCCACCGCCGAGGTCCCCCTCACCTCCCTGGCCCGGGACGAGATCCTGGCCGAGGCGAACCTGCCCATGCGGCTCATGGCCTACACGCCCTGCTTCCGCCGGGAGGCCGGAGCGGCCGGCCGCGACACCCGCGGCCTGCTCCGGGTCCACGAGTTCGACAAGGTCGAGATCCTCGCCTATGCCACGCCGGCCCAGGCCGCCGAGGTCCACGCCGACCTGGTGGCCCGGGCCGAGGGCTCCCTTCAGGCCCTGGGGCTGGCCTACCGGGTGGTCGACCTGTGCACCGGCGACCTGGGCGCCTCCGCCGCCCGCACGTTCGACCTGGAGGTCTTCGCCCCCGGCTGCGACATGTGGCTCGAGGCGTCCTCCGTCTCCTGGTTCAGCGACTACCAGGCCCGCCGGGCCAATCTCCGCTACAAGCCGGCCGACGCCGAGCGGGGCGGCACGGTGGTGGCCCACACCCTGAACGGCTCGGCCCTCGCTGTCCCCCGGGTCTGGGCCGCCCTGGTCGAGACCTACCGCCAGCCGGACGGGAGCGTGGCCCTCCCCGAGGTCCTGTGGCCGTACTTCCGGGGGGCGAGGGCCATCCGCCCGTGACCACGAGCCAGGTCCTCTTCTCGATCGCCCTGGGCACCATGGCCCTGATCATCACCGGGTTCGCCCTGTACGTGGCGTCTTCCACCATGTGGGGCGACCGCTGGTACGGCCGGCGCAAGCCCGACGACCCGGTGTCGAAGTGAGCACCGGAAGCACGCGGTACCGGGGAAGGGCCGGCCAGTGGGCGTGGGTGGGCCACCGGGTCAGCGGCTTCCTGGTCTTCCTGTTCCTGCTGCTCCACGTGGTCGACGTGTCGCTGCTGCGCTGGCCCGAGACCTACGACCAGGTCCACCGCCTCTACGGCAACGTCCTGCTGCGGCTGTTCGAGGTCGGACTGCTCTTCGCCCTGCTGTTCCACAGCTTCAACGGGGTGCGCATCGTGGCCGTCGACTTCTTCCCCGAGGCGGTGCGGAACCAGCGGCGGCTGCTCCAGGCGGTCGTCGGCCTGACCCTGCTGGCCGGCATCCCGGGCGGCATCGTCATCCTGTGGCCCTTCATCGAGGGGCGCATCCTGTGACCGCCACGACGGAGCGGCGCGCCGGGCGGGAGCCCCGCAGGCCCAGCGCCGAGGCCAGGTCGTGGGCGTTCATGCGCCTGTCGGGCCTGGCCCTGCTGTTCTTCGCCCTCGTCCACTTCGCCATCACCCACATCGTCAACGACGTGGTGGAGACCGACTACGACTTCGTGGCCGAGCGCTGGCACAACCCGGCCTGGCGGGTGTTCGACTGGATGCTGCTGGTCCTGGCCCTGAGCCATGGGCTCAACGGGCTGCGGTGGATCGTGGACGACTACGTCCGCCACCCGGGCCGGCGCAGGGCGGTCAAGGGGCTGCTGTACGGGCTGACCGCCGCCCTCGTGGTGGTCGGCACGGTGACCATCCTGGTCTTCCCCTCCCGCCCTCGATAGGGGCGACGGCGGGGTTACCGTTGACCCCGATGGACGACCCGGGGCCCGAGCGGCCCTCTGAGCGGGGCGACGGGTCCCCGAAGTCGTCCTGGAACGACAGCACCAAGACCACGGTGGCCGTGCTCGCCGCCCTGGTCGTGGTCCTCGTCGTGGCCACCATCGGCATCGTGGCCGTCCGGGACGCGGCCGACACCGTCCGGCGGGCGGTCGTCACCACCACGACCGTGCCGGGGGGCGGGGCGGCGGGCGCGCTGCCGCCGGCCAGCGACCTCACCCCGGAGCAGGCCCTGGTGGTCGAGGAGGTCAAGGGACAGGTGGCGGCCATCCGGGGGCTGGCGTGGAGGGGACCGCTGCCGGTCAAGGTCCTGACCAAGGAGCAGCTGGCCGAGCGGGTCCGCCAGCTCAACGCCCAGGAGATCGCCGAGAACCGGGCCGAGCTCGACGCCGACGAGGCCGTCCTCAAGCTCCTCCAGTTCATCCCCGACGACGTCGACTACGCCCAGACCATCGACCGCATCCTGGCCGGCGGCGTCCTGGGCTACTACGACGACGAGACCAAGGAGCTGTTCGTCGGCGGGGGCGGTTCCAACTCCCTCGACGCCGCCACCCGCTCGGTGCTGGCCCACGAGCTGGTGCATGCCCTCACCGACCAGCACTTCGACTTCGGCGCCAAGGGCGAGCGGCTCGAGGACGAGGAGCGGACCGAGGAGGTGGCGGCGCTCAGCGCGGTCATCGAAGGCGACGCCGAGTTCGTCCGCACCCTGTGGGAGGAGCGGCACCTGAGCGCCCGTGAGCGCCAGGAGGCGGCGGTGGGCGGGAGCGCCGACCTCGACACCTACGCCCGGGCCCCGCAGTACCTGCTGGAGTCGCTGTTCTTCCCATACCAGGACGGGTTGGAGTTCGTGCGGGCCCGCCACCGGGCCGGCGGCTTCGCCGAGGTCGACAACGCCTACCGCAACCCACCCACGTCGACCGAGCACATCCTCCACCCTGAGACCTACGCCGCCGGCCAGACCTGGACGCTGCCCCCGCTCCCCGACCTGGCCGCGGCCACGGGGTGCGGCGAGGTGGACAAGGGCTCCCTGGGCGAGTTCGACATGAACCACCTGCTCGGGCGGGAGATCAGCCGCAGCGACGCCCGGGAGGCGGCCGAGGGGTGGAACGGCGACGCCTACGGGGTGGTCCGCTGCGGGACCGCCCTCGGGCTGGCCGACCGCTGGCAGACCGACACTCCCGACGACGCCGGCGAGCTGGCCGACGCCCTGGCCCGGTGGGCGCGCGGCTGGTCGGGCGCCTCCCGGGCCCCCGACGCCGAGGGCCGCTTCTCCGGCCCCGACGGCGCCGGACGCGTGGTCCGCAACGGCAGCCGGGTCGACCTGGTCCTGGCCGACGACGTGGCGACGGCCGACCGCCTGTTCCGGGCGCTGACCGGAGGCTGACCCGCCGGTCAGGCCGGTCGGCGCGGCACCCGGGAGGGGACGGGCGAGCCGGCGCCGCTCCCCGCCGCGGCCCGGCCCGCGACCAGCCGGGGCACGAGGAAGGTGGCCGCCAGCACTCCGGCGAAGCCCAGGTAGGGCAGGATGCCGACGAAGCTCGACCAGAACGACGACTCGTCCCCGCCCTCGTCGGGCCGCTCCAACACGTAGAGGCCGGAGGTCCGGTCGGTCACGACGACGTGGTCGGGCAGGAGACCCACGCCGACCACGTCGGCGGCCGCGGGGATGAACTGGGCCACGGCCCGAGGCCGGACCTGGCCCATGTCGAGCACCCGTACGCCCTGGCCGTGCCAGGCCACGTAGGCCAGCTCCCCGCTGGCCACCAGCCGGCCGGGACCGCTCCCGCCCGGGAAGCGGACGGGCTCCCGCTCGACCGGCGTGGTGCCCGGCTCGAGCTCGAACACCCGCAGGCCGCCGGCATCCGGGGCATCAGTGCAGCCCTCTTCGGCGACGATGCCCAGTGTCAGGGCGCCGACGGGCACGACGGCGGCGAAGGCGGCGGCGGACCCGTCGGTCGCCGCCGTGCCCTCGGCACCGGCCGGGGCGGCAGGATCGGACAGGTCGAGGTGGTGCACGCGACCGTCGCCGAGGACGACCAGCGCTCCCTGGCCGTCGTCCTGCAGCTCCACGTCGCGCACCCACGGCGTGGCCGCGCAGCCGCCGGCGCCCGGCGACGGGAGTGGCGCCGGCCAGCGGGCCAGCTCCATCCGACCTTCGTGGCTCCCGGCGTCCTCGACCACGACCGTTCCCTCCGCCGCCCTCACCGAGAGCACACGGCCGTCCCCGCGCTGGGCCAGGGACACCGCCTCGGACCCCAGGGGGCAGGTGGCGCACCGGTCGGTACCGCCGAGGGCTCGCGGCTCGGCCGGATCCGTGACGTCGAAGTAGGCGACGTCGTCGGCGTTGGGGGCCGGGCACGGGCCGTCCGGCCCGACCAGCGGTCCGAGGGCCACGGCGACGAGGTCGCCGGTGAAGAGGTCGGCCACCACGGGGACGGCGGCCATGTCGGTGACCCGGCGGCCGGCGGGCAGCTCCAGGTCGGCGACCACGGCCGGCCGTTCCGGGTCTCTGGCATCGACGACCTTGGCCGTGGCCCGGGGGCAGGAGGGTCCCGGCTCGGGGGGGTCGGCGGCGACGACGGCCGTCGTACCCACCACGGCCACCGCGCCGAACCGTCCCGGCCCGCCCAGGTCCGACCGGCCGACGACCTCCAGGTTGGCCTCGACCACTTCGGCCGCGGCCACAGGGGGACCGGTCCACGGCGAGAGGCCGGCGCCGAACAGCGCCAGCAGCAGCGCCGCCCGCCGCCGGCGCCCCGTCAGGGCCCGCTGACCTTGCCGCCCACGGCGGCGCCCGAGTTTGACCCCTCGGGCCGCAGGGCCTTGAGCAGGTCCACCCCCGTGGCGTTCTCCAGCTGCTCGGTCAGGCTGATCACCGCGGCGGGGAGCTGGCCCATGAACCCCGGGACGCCCGTCCCCTGGCCCCCGCTGTCGATGATCGAGACCTTCTCGATGTCGACCGCGGCCACGGTGGAGACGATCTTGTCGATCAGCTCGGGCAGCATGCGGAGGACGAACACCCGCTGGGCGTCGGCCCCGGCGGCCTGGTACTGCTCGACCAGCCGGCGGAAGACCTCGATCTGGGCGTTGCCCTCCTCGACGATCTTGGCCGCGTCGGCCTTGGCCGCCAGCTCCTTGGCCTCCAGGTCGGCCCGGGCCGGGGCGACCACGTACGCCTCCAGCCGCTTGGTCTCCAGCTGGACGCGCTCGGCTTCGAGGGCCTGCTCGGCCACGACCTTGGCCTTCTCGCCCGCCACCTTGGCCTCGGCCTCGGCCGCCCCGGCCACCGCCTCGAGCTCGGCCTGGCGCACCCGCAGGGCGTTCTGCTCCTCCACGATCTTCAGATCGGCCTGGGCGGTGGCGAT
>JBOGIE010000011.1:0-20119 GCA_050742435.1 Acidimicrobiales bacterium
GCCGTGGCGCCGGCTCCGGCGCCCGGCGGTGGGGACCACCGCACCCTCGGTGGTGAGGCGGAACCGGGCGGGAAGGGGGGCACTGGGGCGGGACTCGGTGCGGTCGGTGACCCCTTCGGGCAGAATGCCGGTGCGCACCGCGGCGGCCAGCTCCTCGAGCCGCAGACCACGGACGGCCTCGGCGCCGGCCACGACGCCCCGGCGGGCCAGCCGCTCGCCCAGCTCCCACGCCGCCCGGGACGTCAGCTCCTGCAGCCAGCGGGCCCGCAGGCGGAGGGCTTCACGCAGGACCGAGGCCCGGTCGGGCTCGGCCTCGTCTCCGTCGGCCCGGCCGCCGCCACCGCTCACCACCGATGGCGGGAGGGTGACGCCCGGGCCGACGTGGGGGGCGACGAGGGCCAGCACGCTCGGGTGGCGCTCGGCGATCTCGTCGTCGGCCAGCCCCTGGGCCCGTCCCGCGGCCAGGGCCCGCAGGGCGACGGAGGCGCCGGTGACGGCCGAGGCGTCGGGGGCCACCATCCAGCCCATGAGGACCTCGTGGCCGTGGAGGGCGGCCAGGCCCTGGGCCGACCGCTCGAGCAGGCCCAGCAGCTCCCGGTCGGACAGGTCCTCGACCGGACCGACGAGCAGCAGATCCCGGTCGACGGTGGCGACCAGGTCGGCGGCGAGGGCCGGGAGGGCGGCGCGCAGCCGCCCCACCCGCCAGGCGGCGATCAGGCGGCGGATCGGGGGACGGGGGTCGAGCTTGCGCAGCGTCGAGACCGGCTCGTCGTCGCCGGCCAGCAGATCGAGGTCGGCGGCCACCCGGCCGCCCACGGTGGTCACCACGACCGAGGCGGCCAGCCGTCGCTTGGGGGTGGTGCCGGCCAGGGCCAGCGCCGAGCGCAGGCCGGCCCGCAGCGGCGTCACCCAGAGGTCCTCCTCCAGGGGCGACAGCGGCTCCGGGAACGTCTCGGCCACGGGGCCGGGACCGAGCACCGGCCCGGCCGGGGAGGTGACCCGGCCGACGGCGGTGACCGGGCGGCTCTGCAGCAGCCACAGGCGCCCGTCGGGGCCGAAGGCCCACTCGATGTCCTGCGGACCGCCGGAGACGCGCTCGGCCTGGCGGGCCAGGGCGGCCAGCTGGCGGAGCTGGGTGTGGGTCAGCGGGCCGCCGGCCGGCTCTTCGACCACCCGCCGGCCGCTCAGCACGTAGCGGCTCCCGTCGACCTCACCGCTCACCACCGCAGCCGGCCCGGCCTCGCTAGCCGAGACGACCAGGTGGTCGGTACGGCCGGACACGGGGTCGACGCCGAACATGACCCCGCCCACAGTCGGGACCAGCTGGGGCTGGATGAGGACGGCCATGCCCGCCCGGGCCCGTTCGCGGGCGCCGGCGTCGGCCAGGGCGACGACCTTGCCGGACTCCAGCACGATGTCGACCGCCCGGCGGAACGACGGCCAGTCGGTCACGTCGAGGACCGAGGTGAACATGCCGGCCATGGAGCTGGTCATGCCGTCCTCCACGGTGGAGGAGGAACGGACGACGACCGGCTGGCGACCGCCCTCCGACATCGCCATCCACGCCGCCCGCAGCTCGGTGTCGATCGGCAGGGCGTCGGTCGGGTCCAGGTCGACATCGGCCGGCGGCACGAAGGCCGAGGTGGTGACCACCCGTCCGGGAAGGACCGGCAGCCCGGCGTGCAGCGCCCGGGCCAGGGCGGCCGCCTTGGCCCCGGTGATCTCCGGATCGAGCGCCGCGGGTGCGTCGAGGGCCACCACTGCCCGCGGTGTGGCCACGCTCGGGCCGCTTTCGAAGACTGCCGTGCTCACCAGTCCCAACCCCCTTAGGGATCCCCAACCTCTAACCCCTCGCCCCTGCGCCGCATTCCGACTTCGCAGGAAGTCGTCGTGAACGGACGCACAAGCACCCCTCTTGTTCCACCGTCTGTTTTGGCACATCGCAGGCGCGATTGGAAGGGTGCAGCCACGCCGCCAGGGGCGGTGGGGCTAGCACCACCGGCCCGCACACGTGAAGCTGGCGGGTCAGTCGCCCTGGACGCACTCCCTGACCAGCCGGCGGAGCTCGGCGCCGGCGGCATCCGGGTGCTCGCCCTTGACCTGCTGGCGGCACTCGCGCACCTCGGCCAGGCGGGGGCGGAGCCGCCGAGGGGTGATGCCCTGGGCCTCGAGGCAGGCGCGGACGGCCTCGCGCAGGGCGGCCCGGTCGGCCTCGGGGTCGGCGGCCCTGGCCTCGGCCAGGCAGGCCTTGGCGGCTTCCCGGTTGGGGCCCCCGGGATGGGCCCAGGCGGCGGCCCCGCCGCCGACGGCGATCCCCGCCCCTGCCACCACGGCCAGCAGACGCTTCACAGGCACACTCCTTCGTTCGACGACAGACGCAGCGTGGCCTCCCGGTGTGAGGAGGAGGCCACGGAAGTGTGAGCGAGCCGTGAAGGACCTACGAGAGGGCGGACACGACGAAGTCCACCGCGCCGGTCAGCAGGGCCACGTCGTCCGGGTCGACGGCGGGGAACATGGCCACCCGCAGCTGGTTGCGGCCCAGGCGGCGGTACGGCTCGGTGTCCACGATGCCGTTGGCCCGCAGCACCTTGGTGACGGCCTTGGCGTCGATCGACGGGTCGAGGTCGACGGTGCCCACGACCGGGCTGCGGTCGGCGGGGTCGGCCACGAAGGGCGTGGCGTAGTCCGACTTCTCGGCCCAGCCGTAGAGGATGTTGGACGACGTCTCACACCGCGAGGCGGCCCACTCCAGTCCCCCGTTGGCGAGGATCCACTCCAGCTGGTCGCACATGAGGAAGAGGGTGGCCAGCCCGGGGGTGTTGTAGGTCTGGTCGAGCCGGGCGTTCTCCACCGCGGTGGCCAGGCTGAGGGACTCGGGGATCCACCGGCCGCTGGCCTTGATCCGCTCCACCCGCTCCAGGGCGGCGGGGGAGCAGAGGGCGATCCACAGGCCGCCATCTGCACCGAAGCCCTTCTGCGGGGAGAAGTAGTAAGCGTCGAACTGGCTCGGGTCGACCCGCATCCCCCCGGCGGCCGAGGTGGCGTCGACCAGGACCAGACCGTCCTCGACCGGGGCGGGCCGCAGCACCTCCATGGCCACGCCGGTCGACGTCTCGTTGTGGGTCAGGGCGTAGGCGTCGACGTCGGGGTTGGGCTTGGCGTCGGGGTGGGTGCCGGCCGGCGACTCGATGACGTCCGGGCTGTCGAGGTGGGCGGCCCTGGCCACCATGCCCGCGAACGATTCAGAGAAGTTGCCGAAGGTGAGGTGCTGGCTGCGGCGCTCGATCAGGGAGAACAGGGCGACGTCCCAGAAGTAGGCCGCGCCCCCGTTGCCGAAGACGACCTCGTACCCGTCGGGCAGGTCGAACAGCTCGGCCGTCCCCGCCCGCAGCCGGCCGACCACCGACCGCACCCCCGCCTGGCGGTGGCTGGTGCCCAGGTACGTCGGGGCGGCGGCGGCCAGGGCGGCCACCGAGTCGGGCCGGACCTTGGACGGACCGCTGCCGAACCGCCCGTCGGCGGGGCGCAGGTCGGCGGGAAGGGTGATTTGGGGGGAAGGGGGGCTCATTGCGTGCCACTATCCACCTGTGCCTGAGCCCAACGCCAACCGATTGTCCCGACTGTCCCGCCGGATCGCCGCCATCGAGGAGTCGGCCACCCTGGCCGTGGACGCCAAGGCCAAGTCCCTGAAGGCCGCCGGCCACGACGTGATCGGCTTCGGCGCCGGCGAGCCCGACTTCCCCACGCCGGCCCACATCGTGGCTGCCGCGGTGGAGGCCGCTCCCGACCCGAAGAACCACCGGTACACGCCCGCGGCGGGGCTGCCCGAGCTGCGGGACGCGGTGGTGGTCAAGACGGCCAAGGACTCCGGCTACGAGGTGGCCGCGTCGCAGGTGCTCATCACCAACGGGGCCAAGCAGGCGGTCTACAACGCCTGCGCCGCCCTGCTCGACCCGGGCGACGAGGTCCTGCTGCCCGCGCCGTTCTGGGTGACGTACCCCGAGGCCATCCGCCTGGCCGGCGGGGTGGCGGTCGTGGTACCCACCGACGAGTCCACCGGCTTCCGGGCCACGGTCGACGCCCTGGAGGCGGCCACCACCGACCGGACCAAGGTCCTGCTGTTCGTCTCCCCGTCCAACCCGACGGGGGCGGTCTACACCCCCGAGCAGACGGCCGAGGTCGGGCGGTGGGCGGCCGAGCGCGGCCTGTGGGTCCTGACCGACGAGATCTACGAGCACCTGGTCTACGGCGAGCACCGGTTCTCCTCGCTGCCCGCCCTGGTGCCGGAGCTGGCCGACCGCACGATCGTGGTCAACGGGGTGGCCAAGACCTACGCCATGACCGGGTGGCGGGTGGGCTGGATGATCGGCCCCAGCGACGTGGTCAAGGGGGCGGTCAACCTCCAGTCGCACGCCACGTCGAACGTGGCCAACGTCTCCCAGCGGGCGGCCCTGGCCGCCCTCACCGGTGATCAGGCCTGCGTGGGCGAGATGCGGGCCGCCTTCGACCGCCGGCGCCGCCGCATGCACGAGCTGCTGGGCGCCATCCCCGGGGTCACTTGCCTGGAGCCGGAGGGGGCCTTCTACGCCTTCCCGTCGTTCGCCGGCGCCCTGGGCCGGCCGCTGGCCGGGGGGAAGACCGCCGCCACCACCCTGGAGCTGGCCGAGGTGGTCCTCGACGAGGTCAAGGTGGCCATCGTGCCCGGCGAGGCCTTCGGCGCGCCGGGATACGCCCGGCTGTCCTACGCCCTGGCCGACGAAGCCCTCGAGGAGGGTGTGGGCCGCCTGGCCCGCCTGCTGGACGGCTGAACCGCCGGACCGCCGGTACCCTGGCCGGGTGGACGAGGTGCCTGCGGCCGACGACACGCACGACGAGGAGCCTGAACCCGAGGACGAGCCCCTGGAGGCCTTCTACGGCGACGACCCCATCTTCGGGCTGAAGCTGTCGCGGCCGCCGGCCGAAGCCCCCCGTGTCCCGCCCCGCAAGGCCCGCACGGCCACCGGCGCCCTCCTGACCGGCATCGCCCTGGGCCTGCGCGACGTCTTCGACCCCGAGAAGAAGCGGGACACGATCGCCGTCGAGCAGGAGGCCCCCACCGAGCCGGACGAGCCGCAGGAGTACGAGATCCGCCTGGCGGCCAGCCCGCGGGACTCCCAGGCCATCTACCGGCCCTGGGTCAAGGAGGACGAGACCGGCCCCGAGTAGATGCGGGGCGCACAGAGTCGGTGTGCGACCATGGGCCCATGGCCCGGATCCTTGTCACCGAAGAGCTCGCCGAACGGGGCCTGATGCGCCTGCGTGACGAGGGCCACGAGGTCGACGTCCGGCTGGGTCTGTCGCCTCAGGAGCTGCTTACCGTCGTCCCGGGCGCCGCCGCCCTGATCATCCGTTCGGAGACCCAGGTGACGGCCGAGGTGCTCGACGCCGGCCGCGACCTGGTGGTGGTCGGCCGGGCGGGGATCGGCCTGGACAACGTCGACGTGGCCGCGGCCACCGCCCGTGGGGTGATGGTGTGCAACGCCCCGCTGTCCAACATCGTCACCGCCGCCGAGCACACCATGGCCCTGCTGCTGGCCGCGGCCCGGAACATCCCGCAGGCCGACGCCGCCCTCAAGGCCGGCCGGTGGCAGCGGTCGAAGTGGACGGGCGTCGAGCTCCACGGCAAGACGCTCGGCCTGCTCGGCCTGGGCCGGATCGGCACGCTGGTGGCCCAGCGGGCGTACGCCTTCGGCATGCGGCTGGTGGCCTGGGACCCGTGGATGTCCCCCGACCGGGCCCGCAAGCTCGGCATCGAGCTCCTCGACCTGGAAGAGGTTGTGCGCCAGGCCGACTTCATCAGCATCCACCTGCTCAAGTCGCCCGAGAGCGTGGGGTTGGTGGGCGACGACCTGCTGGCCCATGCCAAGCCGACCCTCCGCATCGTGAACGTGGCCCGGGGCGGGATCATCGACGAGGCCGCCCTGGCCGCGGCCATCGCCGACGGGCGCATCGCCGGCGCGGCGATCGATGTCTTCGCCAAGGAGCCCACCACCGAGTCGCCCCTGTTCTCCCTGCCGTCGATGGTCGTCACGCCCCACCTCGGTGCCAGCACCCACGAGGCCCAGGACAAGGCGGGCGAGACGATCGCCGAGCAGGTCTCGCTGGCCCTGGCCACCGAGTTCGTGCCCTACGCGGTCAACGTGGACGCCAGCGAGGCGGCGGAGGCCGTCCGCCCGTTCCTCCCCCTGGCCGAGCGCCTGGGCCGCATCTGGGCGTCGTTCGAGGAGGGCGAACCCAAGTCCCTGGCCGTCGACTACCAGGGCCAGCTGGCCGACTACGACACCCGGATCCTCACCCTGGCCGTGCTCAAGGGGGTGCTGGCCGCCCGCGGCACCGTTTCGGTGTCCTACGTGAACGCCCCCCAACTCGCCGATGCCCGGGGCATTGAGGTCCAGGAGACCCGGACCGCGGCCGAGAACGACTACGTCAACCTCATCACCGTCCGGGGCGACGGGCACTCGCTGGCCGGGAGCCTGTTCGGCCTGCGCGACGAGGCCCGGCTGGTCATGGTCGACGACCACACGGTCGACATCCCACCGGCGCGGCACATGGTGATCATCCGCAACGACGACCGCCCCGGCATGATCGGCCTGGTGGGCGTCACCTTCGGGCGGGCGGGCGTCAACATCTCGGACATGGACGTCGGCCGGTCGCCCTCGGGCGCCGCCGCCCTCATGGTGCTCTCCACCGACCAGCGCCTGCCGGCCCCGGTGGTGGAGGAGCTCCGCGCCGCCGACGGCATCCTCCAGGTGTCCACCTTCAGCCAGGAGTAGGCCCCGCCCCCAGCGCGGTCACCGGGTCGGAGTCAGGGCTGCTGCTTCTTCGTGGCCTTCCTGGCCGGCGCCGCCTTCTTGGCCGCGGGCTCGGCCTTCTTGGCCGTTGCCGCCTTCTTGGCGGTGTCCTTCTTGGCGGCGCCCTTCTTCGGGGCGATCTTCTTGACCGGACCGGCCGCCGCCGGCTCGGGTGACGCCGCCGCCTTCTTGGCCGCCGCCCGCTTGGCCGGCGTGGCCTTCTTCTTGGCCACCGGCTCGACCGGCTCCACCGGCTCGGGACTGGCATCGACACCGGGAGCGGGAGCGGGCGCCTGCTCCGTGCGGGCCGCCGATCCCGCCGGGGCGGCGGGCGTGTCCTCGGGCGGGGCGGCCCGCTCGGCCGCCTTCTTGGCCACGAGCTCCTCGAGAATGACCGGCTGGACCAGGTCGGGATCGGGCGGGGGCTTGGGAATGTCGAGCGGCGCCGGCACCGGCGCCGGCGCCCAGTCGGCCGACGGGCTGCCGTACTCCCCGGCCGAGCGCCGCCCCTGCATCAGCTTGAACAGGGCGAAGGCGATCCCGGCCAGGAGCCCGAGGCGGATGCCGAAACGGAACGTCCGCCTGATCATCGGGTTCCGGTCATCGGGTTCCGGTCATGAGGGATCCGGTCATGAGGGATCCGGTCATGAGGGCCGTGCCGATCATCCATCCGACCCTACTTGACGGTTTGTGGCGCGACTGTCATCCTCGACGGGAGATGTCTTCTCTGTCCCACGCCGCGCCCATCACCAGCAGCCTGCTCCTTACCTAGCGGCGGGCGCCTCGCGGTGCTCGCCACGCCTCTCGTGCCTTCGGGCCGGGAGGTTTTTTCTTTTCCACGTTCCGTTCCGCGGAGGAAGGCCCAGACCACATGAACCCCGCCCCCGGCCACCTGGTCATCTTCGACACTACGCTGCGCGACGGCGAGCAGTCGCCGGGCATCTCCCTCGACACGGCCGAGAAGCTGGAGATCGCCGAGCAGTTGGCCCGGCTGGGGGTCGACTACATCGAGGCCGGCTTCCCCGTCGCCAGCCAGGGCGACTTCGAGGCCGTGCGCACCATCGCCCGCACCGTGCGGGGCCCGGCCGTCGCCGGCCTGTCCCGCACGCACGTGGCCGACGTCGACCGGTGCTGGGAGGCGCTGCGCGATGCCGAGCGGGCGCGCATCCACGTGTTCATCTCCACCAGCCCCCAGCACATGGAGCACATGCTGAAGATGACCCAGGCCCAGGTGCTGGAGGCCACTCGCACCGGCGTGGCCCGGGCCCGCGAGCACACGAACGACGTGGAGTTCAGCCCCCAGGACGCCACCCGCACGCCGCTGGACTTCATGCTGGAGGTGCTGCAGGCCGCGGTCGACTCGGGCGCCACCACCCTGAACATCCCCGACACCGTGGGTTACGGCATCCCCTGGGACTTCGGCGCCCTGATCCAGTACATCCGCCGCGAGGTCAAGGGCGACTACGTCACCTCCACCCACTGCCACAACGACCTGGGCCTGGCCACCGCCAACTCCCTGGCCGGCGTGCAGGCGGGGGCCCGCCAGGTCGAGGTCTGCGTGAACGGGCTGGGGGAGCGGGCCGGCAACGCGGCGCTGGAGGAGGTCGTGATGGCGGTCAAGATCCGCCCCGACCAGTTCCCCGGGATCGAGCTGGGCGTGCGCACCGAGGAGCTGGCCCGCACCAGCCGCCTGGTCAGCCGCCTCACCGGCTACCCCATCCAGTACAACAAGGCGGTCGTGGGCCGGAACGCCTTCGCCCACGAGTCGGGCATCCACCAGCACGGGGTGCTGGCCGACCGCAGCACTTACGAGATCATCGACGCCAGCTCGGTGGGCCAGGTCGGCAGCCAGATCGTGCTGGGCAAGCACTCCGGCCGCCACGCGTTCTCCGACACGCTGGCCAAGATGGGCATCCACATCGCGGGCGACATGCTGAACGCCGCCTTCACCCGGTTCAAGGAGCTGGCCGACCGCAAGGTCGAGCTGACCGACGCCGACCTGGAAGCCATCGTGGCCGAGGAGATGGGGGAGCGGCTGGAAGACACGTTCTCCCTGGAGTCCCTGGAGGTCAGCGGCGGCACCGTGGGCGTCCCCCGGGCCACCGTCGTCGTCCTGCGCGAGGGCGAGAAGGTGGAGGCCGGTGGCGAGGGCGACGGCATGATCGACGCCGCCTGCAAGGCCATCAAGGCGGCCACCGGGGTGGACGGCACCCTGACCGGCTTCAACGTCTCCGCGGTCACGGGCGGGGTCGACGCCCTCGGCGACGTCATCGTCCAGCTGGAGGCGGGCGGCATCCGCGTGTCCGGGCGGGGGGTTTCCACCGACGTGGTGGAGGCCTCGGCCCGCGCCTACCTGAGCGCGGTCAACAAGGTCCTGCGCGTCCGGGCCCGCTCGGAGCCCCGCGACACCGAGGTCGGGCCGTGACGGCCCGCCATCAAGCAGAGGTCGGGCCGTGACGGCCCGCCATCAAGCAGAGGTCGGGCCGTGAGCTCCTCGCCCGTTCCTGCTGCAGGTACCACGCGTATGCGCGGGCAAGTGCAGCCAGAACGGGGCGAGGGGGGGCCACTCCGGTGGCCGGGCTGCCGTATGACCCCCATGAGGTAGAGGCCCGCTGGCAGGCGCGGTGGGACGCCGACCCGCCGCAAAACCAGGGCGGCGAGACGTTCTACAACCTGGTCGAGTTCCCGTACCCCTCGGCCGAGGGGCTGCACGTGGGCCACGTGCTGACGTACTGCGGCGCCGACGTGGTCGGCCGGTACCGCCGCATGCGGGGGCGGGCGGTGTTCCAGCCGCTGGGGTTCGACTCCCTCGGCATCCACACCGAGAACTACGCCCTGAAGGTGGGCCAGCACCCGGCGGCGGTGACCGCCCGCACGTCGGCGAACTACCGGCGCCAGCTGAGCCGGGTGGGCTGCGCCTGGGACTGGACCGGCGTGATGACCAGCGACCCGGCGTACTACCGCTGGACCCAGTGGCTGTTCCTGCAGCTGTTCCGGGCCGGATTGGCCTACCGGGCCGAGGCGCCGGTGGTGTGGTGCCCGTCGTGCGCCACCGTGCTGGCTCGCGAGCAGGTCGAGGGCGACCGGTGCGAGCGGTGCGCCACGCCGGTCGCCGAACGGGTCATGCGCCAGTGGTTCCTGCGCATCACCGCCTACCGCGACCGGCTGGCGGCCGGCCTGGACGCCCTGGACTGGCCGGAGCGGGCCAAGAACGTCCAGCGGCGGTGGCTGGCCGGACTGCACGACTGGCTGATCTCCCGCCAGCGCTACTGGGGGCCGCCGATCCCGATCGTCTACTGCGACCGCTGCGGGGCCGTCTCCGTCCCCGAGGACCAGCTGCCGGTCCTGCTGCCCGACGTGGGCGACGTGCGCCCGACCGGAACCTCGCCCTTGGCCGGCGTGGAGTCGTTCGTGCATACCGCCTGTCCGAAGTGCGGGGGCCCGGGCCGGCGGGAGACCGACGTCTCCGACACCTTCTTCGACTCGTCGTGGTACTTCCTGCGCCACCCGTCCGCCGACCTCGACACCGCTCCGTGGGATCCGGTGCGCACCGCCGAGCTGCTGCCCGTCGACCTCTACGCCGGCGGCCCCGAGCACGTCGCCCGCCACCACCTGTACGCCCGGTTCGTCACCATGGCCCTGCACGACCTGGGCCTGCTCGGCTTCGAGGAGCCCTTCCCCCGGATGCGCCTGCACGGGACGATCACCAAGGACGGAGCCAAGATGAGCAAGAGCCGGGGCAACGTGGTGAACCCCGACGACTACGTCGACCGCCACGGGGGCGACGTGCTGCGCGTCCACGTGCTGTCGAGCGGGCGCTGGTCGGGTACGGCCGACTTCCGCGACGCCGGGATCACCGGCGTGGAGCGGCTGTTCACCCGCGTGTGGCGACTGGCGTCCGGGCAGGCGGACGGGACCGGCCTGAGCGAGGGCGACCTGTCCCGGGCCGCGGCCCGGGTGGCGGCCGGGATCGAGGCCATGCGGTTCAACACCGCCATCGGCGCCCTGCGAGAGCTGGCCGGCCGGGCCTCGCCGGCCGACGTCGCGGTCGTGGCCCGGCTGCTGGCCCCGTTTGCCCCCTATCTGGCCGAGGAGCTGTGGGCGCGGGCGGGCGGCGACTACTCAGTGCACGTCCAACCGTGGCCGGACGTGGAGCCTGCACCGGTCGGGGCGAGGACCGTGCAGCTGGTCGTCCAGGTCGACGGGCGGGTGCGTGACCGGATCACCGTCCCGGCCGGGACGGACTTCGACGAGGCCCGCCGGCGAGCGGAGGCGGCGCCCAACGCGACCCGCCACCTGGCCGGGCGCACAGTCCGCCGGTACGTATATGTTCCCGACACTCTGTTCAATTTCGTTACCGACGGGGTATCCGGCCCGGTGTAAAATAGGCGTGAGGTTGAACGAGCAGCCCCCTCGTCTTCCTTCGTGCGCATCTCAGGAGAATCAGCTTGACCCGCATCGACGGCGCCACCGCGGCCCGGTCGCAGGGCTTTTCGCAGCCCTCTGACCAGCCTCTTTTCGACCTGCTCGGTCCGTTCAATGCCGAGTACTTCGTGGAATGGCAGGTGGCCGATCACGACGACCTGCGAGTGTCCGGAACTCGCCCCGAGAAGTAAATTCTCTTTCGGTAGTTTGCTTCTCCAGGCCCACGGGTAGCGACACGGGCCGAAGCCGTCGAGAAGCGGCGGTTTCGTCGGTCCTTCTGGCGAGGAGCCGCGTGTCTCTACGTTCCAGGCATCCCTGGTGAGCCCCGAGCCGCCCGCCGCCGTCCTGCTCGACCGCGACGGCACGCTCGTGGACGACGTGCCGTACAACGCCGACCCGGCCCGTGTCGTGCCCGTCCCCGGGGCGGCGCAGGCACTGGCCAGGCTCCGGGGCGCGGGCGTGTCCCTCGCCCTGGTGTCGAACCAGAGCGGGGTGGCCCGGGGGCTCATGACCCTGGCCGACGTGGAGGCCGTCAACCGCCGGGTGGAGGAGCTGCTCGGTCCGCTCGGCCCCTGGCTGGTCTGCCCTCACGGCCCCGGCGACGGCTGTGACTGCCGCAAGCCGGCCCCCGGCATGGTGCTGGCCGCGGCCGCCGCCCTGGGCGTCGACCCCGCCGACTGCGTGCTCATCGGCGACATCGGGGCCGACGTCGAGGCGGCGCAGGCTGCCGGGGCCCGGGCCATCCTCGTCCCCACGCCGGCCACCCTCCCCGAGGAGGTGGCAGCGGCGCCCGAGGTGGCGGCCACACTGGAGGAGGCGGTCGACCTCCTTCTGGTCGGTGCCCGGTGAAGCCCCACGTGCTGGTCGCCCGACTGGACAGCGCGGGCGACGTCCTTCTCTCCGGCCCCGCGGTACGGGCGGTGGCCGCCGGTGCCGGCAAAGTGACCTACCTGTGCGGCCCGCGTGGCCGGGCCGCGGCCGAGCTGCTGCCCGGGATCGACGACATCGTGGTCCGCGGCGCCCCCTGGATCGACCCCGAGCCGGAGCCCGTCTCCCGGGGTGCGGTCACCGCCCTGGTCGACGACCTGGCCGGGCGGGACATCGACACCGCGGTCATCCTCACCTCCTGGCACCAGAGTGCGCTGCCCACCGCTCTGGTCCTGCGCATGGCCGGTGTCGGAACGATCGCCGCGGTCAGCGAGGACTACCCCGGCTCCTTGCTCGACGTCCGCCACCGCGTCGACGACGACGTGCACGAGGTGGTGCGGGCCCTGTCGACCGTGGCCACGCTGGGTTTCGAACTGCCCGAGGGCGACGACGGGCGCCTGCGGCTCCGCCCCCTTCCCGTTCCGACCTTGGCGCCCGACCGCCCGTACACCGTCGTCCACCCGGGCGCGTCGGTCCCGGCCCGGGCCTGGTCGCCCGAGGCCAACGCCGCCCTGGTCGAGGCCCTGGTAGCGGCAGGGCGCCAGGTGGTGGTGACGGGCGCTCCGGACGAGGCCGACCTGGCCGCCTTCGTCGCCGGCCCACCGAGGCCCGGGGTGACCGACCTGGGAGGGCGCACCGACCTGGCCGGGCTGGCCGGCATTCTGGCCGGGGCCGAGGTCGTGCTCGTCGGCAACACCGGCCCGGCCCACCTGGCCGCGGCGGTGGGGACGCCGGTGGTCTCGCTGTTCGCCCCCACCGTCCCCTCGTCCCGCTGGGCGCCGTGGGGCGTGCCCACCGTGCTGCTGGGCGACCAGGAGATCGCGTGCCGCGGCTGCCGGGCCCGCACCTGCCCGGTGGCCGGGCATCCGTGCCTGTCATCGGTTGCCGTCGAGGATGTCGTGGAGGCCGTCGACCGGCTCACCGCCACGGTTGCCGCCGCCGTTCCCGTGGGGGCGGCGCGGTGAGGGTCGCCATGGTGTCTGAGCACGCCAGCCCGCTCGCCGTCCTGGGCGGGGAGGACGCCGGGGGCCAGAACGTCCACGTGGCCGCCCTGGCCCGCGATCTGGCCCGGCTGGGCGTGGAGGTCCTGGTCTCCACCCGACGCGACGACCCGTCCCTGCCCCGGTGGGCCGGGTTGGCCCCGGGGGTGGCCGTCCACCACGTCGACGCCGGCCCGCCCTACCCGGTGCCCAAGGACGACCTGCTGCCCTACATGGACGCCTTCGCCGCCGACCTGTCCCGGGTGTGGCGGCGCTGGCGGCCCGACGTCGTCCACGCCCACTTCTGGATGTCGGGGCTGGCCGCCACCCGGGCCGCCGGCCCGCTCGGCATCCCGGTGGTGCAGACGTTCCACGCCCTGGGTGTGGTCAAGCGCCGCCACCAGGGCGACCGCGACACCAGCCCGCCCGAGCGCCAGGCCGTCGAGCGCCGGCTCCTGGCCGACGTCGACCGGGTGGTGGCCACGTGCACCGACGAGGTCTTCGAGCTGGTCCGCCTGGGGGCCGACGTCGACCGGGTGAAGGTGGTGCCCTGCGGGGTCGACCTGAGCCACTTCTGCCCGGAAGGCCCGGTCGAGCCCCGGACGCCCGGAGTGGCGCGGCTGGTGGTGGTCAGCCGGCTGGTCGAGCGCAAGGGCGTGGGCAACGTGGTCACCGCCCTGGCCGGCGTGCCGGGCGCCGAGGTGGTCGTGGCCGGCGGCCCGGGCCAGTCCGAGCTGGTCCACAGTGAGGAGGCCCGCCGCCTCAGGGGCCTGGCCGAGGCGGCCGGGGTGGCCGACCGCGTCCACCTGCGGGGCCGGGTCGACCGCGCCGACCTTCCCGCCCTGCTGCGCTCGGCCGACGCCGTGCTCTGCGTCCCGTGGTACGAGCCGTTCGGCATCGTCGCCCTCGAGGCCATGGCCTGCGGGGTGCCGGTCGTGGCCAGCGCGGTCGGTGGCCTGGTCGACACCGTGGTCGACGGGGTCACGGGCATCCACGTGCCGCCCCGGTCCCCGGACCAGCTGGCCGGCTCGGTGCGCTGCCTGCTCGAGGATCCCGTCCTCCTCCGCCGCCTGGGGACGGCCGGCGCCCGGCGGGCCCGCCGCCGCTACGGGTGGAACCGGGTGGCCCGGTCGACGCTGGGCGTGTACGGCGAGCTGCTGGCGTCGAGCGAGGCGGGCGAGCAGATGGAGGCCCGGTCATGAGGGCCGCAGCCGCCGTGCCGCTGCCCACCGGGCGAGACCACCTCGCCGCCCTGACCCGGCCGCTGGCCGCCCTGGAGGCCGACGTCGACCGCATCGACGCCTGGGGCCGGGCCCTGGCCGGGGTCCTGCTGGCCGGCGGGCGGCTGCTGGCCGCCGGCAACGGCGGCAGTGCGGCCCAGGCCCAGCACCTCACGTCCGAGCTGGTCGGCCGCTACCGGGACGACCGGCCGGCGTTCAGCGCCATCGCCCTCCACGCCGAGACGTCGGCCCTGACCGCGGTGGTCAACGACTACGGCGCCGCCGCCCTGTTCGCCCGCCAGGTCGAGGCCCACGGCAGGGCGGGCGACATCCTGGTCGCCCTGTCCACCTCGGGGAGCAGCCGCAACGTGCTGGCCGCGGCCGAGGCCGCCCACCAGCGGGGCATGACCACCTGGGCCCTCACCGGCCGGGCCCCCAATCCTCTCGCCGCCTGCTGCGACGATGCCGTCTGCGTCGACGCGCCGGCCACGGCCACCGTGCAGGAGGTCCACCAGATCGTCGTCCACCTGCTGTGCGCGTCGTTCGACGTGACCGTGGGCGCGGCCCCGGCCGTCTCCGGGAACGGCCACCGGGTGTCGCGGTGAACGGGCCGCTGGTCGTCGTGGGCGACGCCCTCCTCGACCGCGACCTCGAGGGCCGGGTCGAGCGCATCTGCCCCGACGCCCCCGTGCCCGTGGTCGACACCCAGGAGAACCACGCCCGTCCCGGGGGTGCCGGCCTGGCCGCGGTGCTGGCGGGGGTCGACGACCGCGAGGTCGTCCTGGTCACCGCCCTGGGCCGGGACGAGCCGGGTTCGATCCTGGCCGGGCTGCTCGCTGACCGGGGGGTCCAGGTCGTCGACCTGGGGCTGCGCGGGCCCACGCCCGAGAAGGTCCGGGTACGGGCCGAAGGCCGCTCGCTGCTGCGCCTGGACCACGGGGGCGGGCCGTCCGCGGTCGGGCCCTGCCCGCCCGAGGCGGCCTCTGCGCTGTCCGGTGCGTCCGCCGTCCTCGTCGCCGACTACGGCCGGGGCGTCACGTCCGAGCCCGGGGTCCGGGAGGCTTTGGCCGGCCTGCGGTCGCGCACCCCCGTGGTGTGGGACCCGCACCCGCGCGGCGCCGAGCCCGTGCCCGGCGCCCGTCTGGCCACGCCCAACGCCAAGGAGGCGGCCGGGCTGGTGCCCGACGTGAAGGGCGACGGGTTCGCCGCCCACACCGCCCGGGCCCAGGAGCTGGCCGCTCGCTGGGAGGCGGCGGCGGTGGCCGTCACCCTGGGTGGGCGGGGCGCGCTGCTGGCCACCCCCGACGTCCCCCCGCTGGTGGTGCCGGCCGACCGTGTCGAGGGCGGCGACCCGTGCGGCGCCGGCGACTGCTTCGCGGCCACGGCCGCCGCCGCCCTGGCCGGCGGGGCGCTGCCGTCGGAGGCCGTCGTCGCCGCGGTGGCCGCCGCCTCGGCCTTCGTGGCCGCCGGAGGGGCCTTCGCCGCCCTGGCCCCGCGGCCCAAACCGCCCGATGAAGCGCCTCCCGCCGCGGGGGAGGCCGCCACCCTCGACGTCATCCGGCGGGTGCGGGCCGGCAACGGCACCGTCGTGGCCGCCGGCGGCTGCTTCGACCTGCTGCACGCCGGCCACGTCCGGCTGCTCGAGTCGGCCCGCGCCCTGGGCGACTGCCTGATCGTGTGCCTGAACTCCGACGACTCGGTCCGCGGGCAGAAGGGCGACGACCGGCCCTACGTGTCCCAGGACGACCGGGCCGCCGTCCTCCTCGCCCTCGGGTGCGTGGACGGGGTGGTGGTCTTCGACGAGGACACCCCTCTGGCCGTGCTCGACCGGCTCCGGCCCGACGTGTTCGCCAAGGGGGCCGACTACTCGGTCGCCGACCTGCCCGAGGCCGCCCTGCTGGCCGGCTGGGGCGGCCAGGCCGTCGTCCTGCCCTACCTGGGCGGCCGGTCCACGAGCCGCCTGGCCGAAGAGGTCCTCAACCGTTCCGCCCGCTGAGCCCGGCCCGTTCCTGGTCGTGCTGCGGGCCCTCGGCCTGGGCGACTTCCTGACCGGCCTCCCCGCCCTCCGGGCCCTGGCCGTCGCCTACCCCGACCACCACCGGGTGCTGGCCGCCCCCTCGGCCATCGAGCCGCTGGCCCGGCTGTGCGGGGCGGTCGACGAGGTGGTGGACACCCCGCCGCTGGCCCCGCTCGACCCGTCGCGCCACGGGGCCGACGTCGCCGTCAACCTGCACGGGCGGGGACCGGAGAGCCACCGGGTGCTGCTGGCCGCCCAGCCGGCCGGCCTGATCGCCTTCGCCCACCCGGACGTGGCGGAGTCGGCCGACGGCCCGCCCTGGACACCGGCCGAGCACGAGGTCTGGCGGTGGTGCCGGCTGCTGCAGGCCAGCGGCATCCCGGCCGACCCCACCGCCCTGGACCTGCCGTCGCCCACTGTGGCGCCGCCACCGGGGACGGACGGAGCCACGGTGATCCACCCCGGCGCGGCGTCCGGCGCCCGCCGCTGGCCGGTCGAGCGGTGGGCCGCGGTCGCCCGTCACGAGCTCGACGCCGGCCGTCACGTGGTGATCACCGGCAGCGAGGCCGAGCGCGCCCTGGCCACAGAGGTGGCGGCGCGGGCCGGGCTGGGCCCGGCCTCCGCCGTCCTGGCCGGCCGTACCGACCTGCTGGGCCTGGCCGCCACCGTGGCCGCCGCCGGCCTGGTCCTGTGCGGCGACACGGGCGTGGCCCACCTGGCCACCGCCCTCGGCACCCCGTCGGTGGTCCTGTTCGGCCCCGTCCCGCCCTCCCAGTGGGGCCCGCCCGCCGACCGCCCGCAGCACGTCGCCCTGTGGGCCGGCCGCACCGGCGACCCTCACGCCCCCGACCCCGACCCCGGCCTCCTCGAGATCACCGTCGCCGACGTCCTGGCCGCCATCCCCACCCCAGCGAACCGGTGACGTCTGGTGTCGTATGTGACACCAGACGTCACCGGTTCGGGGGGTCAGGGAGTGCCGATGACGTCGACCATGCGGTCGACGTGGTCGCTGTAGACCCCGTCGATCCCCATCCGGACCAGGTTGCGGATGATGCGCTCGTGCTGGGCGTCCCAGCCGAAGGCCAGGACCCCGAAGCGGTGGAAGAGGGTGGTGAGGCCGCCCGTCCACTCGGTCTGGTGGAGGTTGACGGCGTCGATGCCCGCGGCCGACAGCTGGGCGGCCCGGCGCTCCGGCCCCTGGCGCATGGCCCGCAGCTTGGTGCTGTCGACCAGGTGCACGTCGTCGAACTCCTTGCGCCACTCGGCCAGCAGCTGCCAGTCCGGATGGCAGACCCAGAGCCGCCCGGGGGCGTCCTCTCCCGCGGCCCGGGCCACGGCGACCACGGTGGACGCGGCCTCGGGATCCTTGATGTCGAGCGAAAGCTCGTAGCCGGTCCCGCACTCGGTGTAGAGGTCCTCGAGGGTGGGGACGTGGGCCGGCAGCGCGGAGCGGGGCAGGGCAGCGATGGGCTTGCTGCGCAGGCCGGTCTTCACCTTGCCGTCGTGGTCGAGCACGGCGACACCGTCGGCGGTCAGCCACACGTCGCTCTCCAGCCCGGTGGCCCCCAGCCGCAGCCCCAGCTTGAAGCTCTCGATGGTGTTGTCGCCCCCGTGGGCCCGCCCGCCGCGATGGGCGAAGGTGATCGGCGGGATGCGGAGGGAGTCGATGATGCAGGGACTCTAAGGTGCCCGCCCAGGTACCATCGACGGCATGGAAGCCCTGTGGCTCTTGCTCATCCCCGTCATGCTGGTGGGCGGGTTCTTCCTGATCCGCTCGTTCATGCGGCTGTCGAAGGCCATCGTCCAGCTGCGCACGGCGATGGACGATCTGGCCAAGGCCGGCGCCGACCTCAACGCCGTCCAAGCCGAGGTGGCCCGCCTCGGCGCGACCGTCGACGAGGTACGCCGCCGGTAGAGTGCGGTCATGCCCACCTCGTTGGGACCGGCGGAGATCCTGGTCATCCTCGTCGTCGCCCTGATCGTGCTGGGCCCCAAGCGGCTGCCGGAAGCCGGCCGCCAGGTGGGCCGGGCCATCGCCGAGGTGCGCAAGTGGTCGCAGGGCTTCCAGGACGAGATCCGCAGCGCGGTCGACTTCGACCCCGGCTCCCCCAGCTACCCCAAGCCCCCGCCCGGCACCGACCCGTCGCCGATCCCGATGGTCCCGGCCGAGACCGGCCCGCCGGCCGACGCTGACCCCTCCGCCCCGTCCGAGGACAGCGCCACGGTCACCACCGGCAGCCACGGCTTGGTGTCCGGCCCCCCGCCGGTCGACCCGTCAGCCTCCTTGCCAGACGCCGACACCCCGCCGCCGCCCTCCGACGCCTCCCCGGCCGGGGAGCCCCCCCGCACGTAGGGTCGAGCATCGCCATCACCGCCGACGAGGCTGGACCGGAACGACCCTCTGAGTGGAAGCCCGAGCCCGAGGCGGAGGACCTCGGCGAGCGGATGCCGCTCATCGACCACCTGGCCGAGCTGCGCCGCCGCCTCATCATCTCGGTGCTGGCCCTGGTGGGCGGGGCGATCGTGGGGTTCATCCTCTTCGACCCCATCCTGAGCCTGATGGTCCGGCCCTACACCGAGGCCACCGGCAATACCGAGTTCGTCTTCTTCGACCCCTTGGAGGCCTTCGCCACCCGGCTGAAGGTGGCGGCGTGGAGCGGGGCGTTCCTGGCCTCGCCCATCGTGCTGTGGCAGCTGTGGCGGTTCATCACGCCCGGGCTGCACAAGAAGGAGAAGCGCTTCGCCATCCCGTTCATCGTCTCGTCGATCCTGCTGTTCGCTCTGGGCGCCATGGTGGCGCTGTTCACCTTCGAGACCGCCCTGCGGTTCCTGGTCGGCATGGGGGGCGACACGCTGACCCCGCTGTTCAGCGCGTCGAAGTTCCTGAGCTTCATGATCCTCATGATCATCGCCTTCGGGATCGCCTTCGAGTTCCCCGTCCTGCTCGTGTTCCTGCAGCTGGCCGGCGTGGTGTCGAGCCGGAAGCTGCGCAGCTGGCGGCGGCCGGCGCTGGTGATCATCGTCGCCCTGGCCGCGGTCATCACGCCGAGCCAGGACCCCTACTCGCTGTTCATGATGGTGCTGCCGATGTACCTCTTCTACGAGGGCGCCATCCTCGTCGGCCGGCTGCTCAAGAAGTGACCCGAGACGAGTTCGCGGCCACCTACGCCTTCGGCCTCGACGAGTTCCAGATGCGGGCGCTCGACGCCCTCGACGAGGGCCGGTCGGTCCTCGTGGCCGCCCCCACCGGCTCGGGCAAGACGGTGGTGGCCGAGTACGCGGTGGCCAAGGCCCTGGCCGAGGGGGGCAAGACCTTCTACACCACCCCGCTGAAGGCCCTGTCGAACCAGAAGTTCGGCGACCTCTCCCGGCGCCACGGGCCCGAGAAGGTGGGCCTGCTCACCGGCGACAACTCGATCAACGGCGACGCCCCCGTGGTCGTGATGACCACCGAGGTGCTGCGCAACATGATCTACGCCGCCTCGTCCTCCCTCGACGGCCTGCGCTACGTCGTCCTCGACGAGGTCCACTACCTCCAGGACCGCTACCGCGGCCCGGTCTGGGAGGAGGTGATCATCCACTCGCCTCCCGATGTCGACCTGGTCTGCCTGTCGGCCACCGTCTCCAACGCCGAGGAGTTCGCCGACTGGATCCAGACCGTCCGGGGGGCGACCACGGCGGTGATCGAGGAGCGCCGGCCGGTCACCCTCAACCACCTCT
>JBOGIE010000012.1:0-19730 GCA_050742435.1 Acidimicrobiales bacterium
GATTCCGATGGCGGCTCTCCGCCGACGGATTCGATGGCGGCTCTCCGCCGACGGAAACTTCGTGCCGATTTTCTCAAGTTTGCCTTCCGGGCGCCGATACCTCTGGGGAAACCCAGGTCGCCCCGGGAGTGGGGCCTAGACAACCGGAGGAAGACATGGACATCGTCAGGTACATGCAGGCCCGCTTCGCCAGGACCGAGCGGGGCGCCGCCCTCGTCGAGTACGCGCTGCTGCTCGCCCTCATCGCCGTGGTCTGCATCGTGGCCCTCACCACCCTGGGCGACCAGGCCGCGGACAAGTTCTCCACCGTCGGCGAGTCGATCGCCGCCGCCGGCACTCCGTAACCGCCACACCCACCGTCGCTGACCGAGGAGCGAGCTCCGGCTCGCTCCTCGGTCGCGTCCGGGTTCGGGGCGCCGTGCGACCGAGATTTGGGTCCATCGACCCATCAAGGCCCGGCGCCCGAGGGCCGATACCTGAACCATCAACCAAGCGCCCCCGGGAAGGGGCAGAAAGTCCGACGAAGGGGACGAACGAGAACATGCACACCGACATCGTGAACTACCTGCAGGCCCGTTTCGCCAAGACCGAGCGGGGCGCCGCCCTGGTGGAGTACGCCCTCCTCCTGGCCCTCATCGCCGTGGTCTGCATCGTGGCCCTGACCACCCTGGGCGACCAGGCGTCGAGCAAGTTCAGCGACGTGGGCGCCTCCATCGAGGCCGCCGGCTAACCCGGCAGCCGATCACGTCAGGCCCAGAGGGGCGGGCTCCCGCTCGCCCCTCTGGCGCGTCCTGGGGCCGGCTCACGCACCCGTGCCGGAATTGAGTCGATTGGCCCATCAAGGCCGGGTCCCAGGTGCCGATAACAGAACCAACACCGAGCGCCCCCAGAAAGGGGCAGAACAGTCCAACGAAGGGGACGACGAGAACATGCACACCGACATCGTGAACTACCTGCAGGCCCGCTTCGCCAAGACCGAGCGGGGCGCCGCCCTGGTGGAGTACGCCCTCCTCCTGGCCCTCATCGCCGTGGTCTGCATCGTGGCCCTGACCACCCTGGGCGACCAGGCGTCGAGCAAGTTCAGCGACGTCGGCGCTTCCATCGAGGCCGCCGGCTAGCCACCGTTTCCGCCCGGGCGCATCGCCCGGCACGATCCCTGACCTCCCCCCCGGTCAGCCCCGCAGAGGAGCGAGCGAAAGCTCGCTCTTCTGCCTTTTTCTGTCCGATCACCCGATTCTTCGCAGCACGACCCAGTCGCCGTCGGCGTGGATCTCCGCCCACCGCCCGCTGACGAGGAGCAGGTTGGTCAGCGGCAGCTCCCGGTCCCACACGATGACGTCGACGAAGCGCTCGTCGAGGATGGGGATCGACCGGTCCCGGGCCCGCAGGAGCGTGCTGTAGTCGTTCGACACCTCCATCGGGTACATGTCGTAGCGGTCGTCGATGAAGACGGGGACGCGGCGGCCGTAGCGCAGCTCGAAGTAGTTGCCCACGAAGTCCAGGTGGGCCACCCGGTGGGTCTCGGCGAAGAACCCCTCTTCCTCCATCCACGTCGTGGCCGCCACCGGGTAGCTGCCCAGGCGCAGCCCGGGGCCGTTCACGATCGACAGGCCGAAGAGGAGGAAGGCCACGCCGAGGGTGGCGGCGAGCGCCCGGTTGAGGCGGTGCTCCTTGGCCAGCCTCGGCCGGGACGGCGCCGACTCCGGCCGGCGCAACACCCGTCCCAGCACGGGCGCCAACACGATGGCCGTGACCGGCAGGTTCCGGGACGCCACCAGTCCGGCGGCGAGAAAGGTCACGACGGGCACGACGTCCCGCCACGTCAGCCGGGCCCGGACCAGCATGAGCAGAGCGAGGACCAGGAAGACGAGGGCCACCCGGCCCGGGCCACGCTGGAAGTTGGGCGACATCCACTCGACGATCCGCTCGAACGCCTCCCGCTTGTCGCCCAGGGTCACCGGGAAGGTGAGCAGGCGGGCCCCGAGGGGGTTCAGCGCCGAGATCACGAGCCCGACCACGAAGGCGCCGACGTACGACATGGCGTCGCGGGGCCAGGCCCGCCAGTCCAGCGCCTCGCCCGCGGCCCGGGCCCCGAGCCAGGCCAGACCCAACGGGAACGACCCGTGGCTCTGCACCCAGACCCAGACCACCGGCACCAGCAGCCACGTGGTCCGTCGCCGCTCGACGATGGCAATGGTGAGGGCCATGCAGATGAGGCCGAACAGCAGAGGGCGGGGCGACCAGAAGGCGAACCCGATCCCGATCACGATGAGGCCGGACAGCGCGGTGCGCGACGGCGACCCGGCTCGGGCCAGCCGCATGATGAGCCAGGCCAGCAGGGCCATGAGCACGGCCTGCTCCAGGACCACCAGCCGGAAGCCCCCGAGGCGGTGGACGATGCCGTAGGTCCACTCCGGCAGCCAGCTCTGGACCACCCAGTCCGTCCCCTTGGCCGACCACGAGTAGGGGTCCTCGCGGGGGATCCCGCTCCCCCGCACCATGTCGATCCCAGTGCGGAGGTGGGTGAACATCGAGTTGTCGCCGATCGGGCGGGCGCCGAGCCGGAACCCGAACAGCACGAACGTGGCGACGAACAGCGACTCCAGCTTGGGGACCCGGCGGATCACCGGGGTACGGCCCTACTCGGCGGGCGGTGCAGGGTCCGAGGCCTCCGGACCTCCGGTGCCTCCCTCGACGACCTCGCCGGCCTCACCGGGGGCGGCGGTGCCGCCCAGCTCGGCCGCGTACTCGGCCCACGCCGCCTGCGCCTCGGTCTCGGGGGTGAACTCGACGTTGGCGAACTCGCCGATGTAGTTGCCCTGGTCGTCGTAGGCGTGCTCGCCGAAGGCCTCCTGGTACTCGGCGGCCACCACCCCGCCCTCGGCCGCCTGCTTGATCGACAGGCTGATCCGGCGGCGCTGGAGGTCGAGGTCGATGATCTTGACCCACAGCTCCTCGCCCGGGGTGACGACCTGCTCGGGCAGGTCGACGTGGTGGGCGGCCATCTCGGAGATGTGGACCAGGCCCTCGATGCCCTCGCCCACCTGCACGAAGGCCCCGAAGGGCACCAGCTTGGTGACCCGGCCGTAGACCAGCTCCCCGACCCGGTGGTTGTTGGCGAACTCCTGCCACGGGTCCTGCTGGGTGGCCTTGAGCGACAGGCTGATGCGCTCGCGGTCGAGGTCGACCTCCAGGACCTGCACCTCGATCTCGTCGCCCACCTGGACGACGGAGGCGGGGTGGTCGACGTGCTTCCAGGACAGCTCGGACACGTGGACGAGTCCGTCCATGCCGCCCAGGTCCACGAAGGCCCCGAAGTTGACGACCGACGACACCGTGCCCTTCCGGATCTCCCCCGGCTTGAGGTTCTCGAGGAAGTCCTCCCGCTGCTCCTTCTGGGTCTCCTCCAGCCAGGCCCGGCGGGACAGGACCACGTTGTTGCGGTGCTTGTCGAGCTCGATGATCTTGGCCTCGAGGGAGCGGCCGACGTAGGGCTGGAGGTCGCGCACCCGCCGCAGCTCCACCAGGGAGGCGGGCAGGAAGCCGCGCAGGCCGATGTCGAGGATGAGACCGCCCTTGACCACCTCGATCACCGGGCCGGACACCACCCCGTTGGCCTCCTTGATCCGCTCGATCGTGCCCCAGGCCCGCTCGTACTGGGCCCGCTTCTTGGACAGGATCAGCCGGCCCTCCTTGTCCTCCTTCTGGAGGACCAGGGCCTCGATCTGGTCGCCCTCGTTGACGATCTCGTGCGGGTCGACGTCGTGGCGGATCGACAGTTCCCGGGCGGGGATGACGCCCTCGGACTTGAACCCGATGTCGAGCAGGACCTCGTCCTTGTCGACCTTGACCACGGTGCCGGTGACGATGTCGCCGTCGTCGAAGTTGACGATCGTGCCGTCGATGGCCTCCTCGAACGACATGCCGCCCAGGTCGTCGTCGACCACGCTCTTGAACGTGTACTCACCCGCCTCGTTGAACGTGCCGGGCTCGCCTGCGGCGACTGGCACTACGGCGGGGGGGTCAGCAGGAGCGGGGGAAGCGGTCTGGTCGGACATGGGTAGGTCGGCCTTCTTTCCGGACGGGAGGTCGGCGGGCGCGACGGTCGCACCTCACCGCACATCGATCCTACCAGCCGCCCCCCAAAAGCGAACTGGTGACACCAGGTGTCGTATTTGACACCAGATGTCACCAGTTCAGGATTTGGCGTCGGCCCAGCTGTCGCCCCAACTCAGGTTGACCTCCAGGGGGACGGAGAGGTCGGCGGCGCCCCGCATGGCTTCCAGGGTGAGGGCGGCCACCGCCTGCTCCTCGGACGGCTCGACCTCGACGATGACCTCGTCGTGGACCTGGAGGACCAGGCGGCTGGCCCGGGCCTGGTCCTGGAGACCCCGGTCGAGGCGGACGAGGGCCATCTTGAAGATGTCGGCGGCCAGGCCCTGGATGCCGGCGTTCATGGCCTGGCGCTCGGCGGCCTGGCGCACCCGGTAGCTCTGCGACTGCAGCTCGGGGATCTGGCGGCGGCGACCGAAGAGGGTCTCGGTGTAGCCCCGGTCCCGGGCCTCGGCCACGGTGCGCTCCATGTACTCCCGCACGCTGGGGAAGGCGGTGAAGTAGGCGTCGAGGATCTCGGCCGCCTCCTCGGTGGGGATGCCCAGCCGCTGGCCCAGCCCGAACGACTCCATGCCGTACGCCAGCCCGTAGGAGACCATCTTGGCCTTCGACCGCTGGGCCACCGTCACCGCGGACGGGTCCACGCCGAACAGCCGGGAGGCGGTGGCCTCGTGGATGTCCTGGCCGGACGCGAAGGCGGCGATGAGCCCCGGATCCTGGGCCAGGTGGGCGATGACCCGCAGCTCGATCTGGTTGTAGTCGGCGACGAGGAAGCGGTAGCCGTCGGCGGGGATGAACGCCCGCCGGATGCGCCGCCCCTCCTCGGTGCGGATGGGGATGTTGTGGAGGTTGGGGCGGTCGGAGCTGAGCCGGCCGGTGCGGGCCACGGTCTGGTTGAAGGTGGCGTGGATGCGCCCGTCGGCCGCCACCTCGCCCAGCAGGCTCTCCCCGTAGGTCGACCGCAGCTTCTCGACCTCCCGGTAGCGCAGGAGGGGCTCGATCACCGGGTGCAGGCCCCGGAGCTTCTCCAGCGAGGCGGCGTCGGTGGAGAAGCCGGTCTTGGTCTTCTTCTGGGGCTGGAGGCCCAGCTCGTCGAACAGCACCCGGCGCAGCTGCTGGGTGGAGTTGACCAGGAAGCGGGCGCCGCACAGGTCCTGGATCTCCTCCTCCAGGCGGCGGCCCTCGGCCACCAGCCCGTCGTAGATGCGGCGGAGGAGGTCGACGTCGACCCGCACGCCCACCTGCTCCATCCGGGCCAGGACCCGGACGAGGGGGCGTTCGATGTCCTCGTAGAGCCGGCGCAGCCCCCGGCTGTCGAGGGCCTGGCCCAGGGCCGGCGCCAGCCGGGCCACGGCCACGGCCCGGCGGGCGGCGTCCTCGGCCGGGTCCGGGGTGGTGCCGGACAGGTCGAGCTGGCCGGGGGGCGGGCCCTCGGGCGAGCGGATGTCGAGGCCGAGGAACCGCACGGCCAGGTCCTCCAGGAGGTACTGGGTCTCGGCCGGGTCGAGCAGGTAGGCGGCGATGGCGGTGTCTAGGTCGAGGCCGCGCAGGTCGATCGTGTCGAGGTCGACGGCCCGCATGAGCTCCTTGGCGTTGTGGGCCGAGAACGAACCCACGTCGAAGGGGAGGAGGCCGGCGGGGATCCACCAGGTCTCCCCGTCGCCGTCGGGGGCGACGGCCACGCCGCGCACCGGGCTGCGACCCTCCTCCCCCTCCCAGGCCGGGGCCAGGCTCACCGATCCCTGGAGGGCCTTGGCCGCTTCCTCGGGGGTGGACACCGTCCGGACGGTCACGTCGAGGGTCTCGGTGGCGACCGCGGGTGGCGCCGCCGCGCCGGTGGCCTCGATGAAGCGGGGGTAGAGGGTGTTGAACTCCAGGAAGCGGAACAGCTCCCGGACGGCGTCGGGGTCCCACTGGCCCATGCGGAGGCTGTCGAGGTCGACGTCGAGCGGAACGTCGCGGATCAGGGGAGTAGCCGTGGCGTTGCGCCGCACCTGCTCCTCGTGGTTGATCAGGCTCTCCCGCAGCTTCGGCGTGTTCTTCTCGACGTGGGCGAAGACGCCGTCGAGGTCGCCGTAGGTGTTGATGAGCTTGGCCGCCGTCTTGGGGCCGACACCGGGCACGCCCGGGAGGTTGTCGGACGGGTCGCCCCGGAGGGCGGCGTACTGGGGGTAGTCGGCCGGGGCGACGCCGGTCTTCTCCTTGATGCCCCCCTCGTCGTAGATGGCGTAGTCGGTGACGCCCCGCATGTTGTAGAGGACCTTCACCAGGGGGTCCTCGACCAGCTGGTAGGCGTCGCGGTCGCCGGTGACGATGAGCACCTCGTCACCCCGGTCCCGGGCCTCGGTGGCCAGGGTGGCGATCACGTCGTCGGCCTCGAACCCGGCCTTGTCGACGATGGGGATCTTCAGCGTCTCGATCACCTGGCGGACCAGGCCGAGCTGCTGGTGGAGGATGTCGGGGGCTTCGGACCGCCCGGCCTTGTAGTCGCTGACCAGTTCGTGCCGGAAGGTGGGCTCGGGCCGGTCGAGGGCCACCGCGATCTGGTCGGGCGTGTGGTCCTTGAGCAGGTTGATGAGCATCGACGTGAACCCGTAGACCGCGTTCGTGACCTGCCCTGAAGCCAGGGCCAGGCTGGTGGGGAGGGCGAAGAAGGCGCGGTAGGCCAGCGAGTTGCCGTCGATGAGCATCAGCTTGGCCATGTCAGATGTCGGCGGTGCCGCCCTCCCAGGTGAGCCGCAGCGTGCCGTCGACGGTCTCCGCCCGGACGCCGAGGGCCTGGACATCGGCCGGCTTCACCGGCTCCATGCGTCCGTCCCGGTTGGCGAACAGCTCGACCCGCCGGGTCTCGGGGTCGATCACCAGCACCTCGCCCACGCCGACGGAGGCGTACCAGTCGAGCTTCCGGTAGGTCTCGTCATGGGGCGACAGGATTTCGACGACGAGGGAGGCGGCGCCCTCGATCCCCCGGGCGGAGGCACGATCGGGAGGGGCGTACATCTGGTCGGGCACCCGCCAGTCGTCATCCACACCGGGCCGGAAGAGGCCCGTCGGGTCGTAGCGCGGAAGAAGACCCCGGGCCTTGGCCAGCGGCCCCAGGACAAGGAACAGCTCGGCGCCCACCGCTTGGTGTTCGCCGGACGGCGGGGGAACCATGTGGAGCTCGCCCTCCCACATCTCGTCGGACTTATCGAGCCCCTTCGCACGGCGCTCGTCCAGGAGGGCTTGGGGCACCTCGAGCATGACGGCTCTCACAGGCCGATCGTACTGCCCGGCGCTACTCTCGTCCTTGTGGCAGACGGCTTCCATCCGCCCCTGGAGGAGTACCTGGAGACGATCTGGGAACTCGAGGAGGAGGGCATCCCGGTCATCCAGGCCCGGCTGGCCGAGCAGTTGAGCGTCTCCGCGCCCTCGGTGTCGGAGATGATCCGGCGGCTCCGGGGCGAGGGCTGGGTCGACACCGAGGGTCGCTTCATCACCCTCACCGAGAAGGGCCGGCGCCGGGCCATCAGCGTGGTCCGGAAGCACCGGCTGGCCGAGCGGCTGCTCACCGACGTCATCGGGCTGCCCTGGCACAAGACCCACGTCGAGGCCTGCCGGTGGGAGCACGTGATCTCCGACGAGGTGGAGGAGAAGCTGGTCACCCTCCTCGGCAACCCGCCCACCTGCCCGCACGGCAACCCCATCCCGGGGGCCGGGGGCCCCGAGCGCGACCTCACCGCCCTCGCCGAGCTGGAGCCGGGCGACCACGTCCGCCTGGAGCGGGTCACCGAGCAGGTCGAGGTCGACCTCGAGGCCCTCATCTACCTGGACAGCCACGGCTTCATCCCGGGGGCCGACGCCGAGGTTCGCTCCAAGGCGCCCGACGGCACCCTCACCCTCGCCCTGGAGGAAGGGACCATCGCCCTCGGCCCCGCCCTGGCCGGGCAGCTCTTCGTCGCCCGGGTGTAGCCCGGGGCTGACTACTTGGGCGGCAGGGTCCCGTCGACGATCTGCTGGGCGACGGTGCGCATCTTGACCCGCTGCTGCATGGCCGTCTTCTGGATGAAGGCGAAGGCGTCGGCCTCGGACATCTTGTCGCGGTCCATGAGTATGCCCTTGGCCCGCTCGACCACCCGGCGGGTCTCCAGCCGCTCCTTGGTGCCCTCCACCTCGGCCTCCAGGGCCCGCATGTCGGCGAAGCGGCCCAGGGCCATCTCGATGGCGGGGACCAGGTCACTGGTCTGAAACGGCTTGACCAGGTAGTGGAAGGCGCCGGCGTCGCGGGCCTGCTCGACCAGGTCGCGCTGGCTGAAGGCGGTGAGGATCAACACCGCGGCCCGCCGGGCGTTGGTGATCTCCCGGGCGGCGGCGATGCCGTCCATGCCCGGCATCTTGATGTCGAGGATGGCCAGGTCGGGGTGGAGCTCCTTGACCAACTCCACGGCCTCGTCGCCCCGGCCGACGGCGCCGACCACCTCGTAGCCCTCCTCCTCGAGGGTCTCCTTCAGGTCGAGGCGGATCAGCGCCTCGTCCTCGGCGATGACGATGCGGACGGCCATATGAGTTAGGTCGCCCGCTCAGAGGGCCGCTCGGGCCACGTCTCGTTCACTGCGTTCACTCGACTCAGGGCTGCTCGGCGAACAGTCGCTCGAGAAGCTCGTCCTGGGACCGCTCGAGCTCGCCGATCTGGATGGCCAGCTGGGCGCGGTGGCGGGCCATGGCGTCGGCGTGCTTCTGCGCTTCCCGGTGCTCGCGGTCGGCCATGGGAGTCTCCGACACCATGGCCCGGAGGCGGGCGTCGTCCGCCGCGTCGTTGAGGAAGGCAAGCTGCTCGTCGACCACGGCCAGCTCCGTACGGAGCTGGCGCAGCCGTTCGGCCGACTCGGACAGTTTGCGCTCCACCAACCATTTCGACATAGACGGCCCGGAGTCTACCGCCCGCCCCGCCGGCGGGCCGGGCCATGGCTGGACCGTAGACTCCGCTCCGCATGCGGCGTCTGGCGCTTCTGGCCTTCATCTGGGGCTGGTCCTTCCTGTTCATCAAGGTGGCCGTGGAGGGCATGACACCCTCCACGGTGGCCGCCACGCGCATGGCGCTCGGGTTCCTGGTCCTGATCACCGTCCTGCGCCTGCGGGGGCTGCGCCTCCCCGCCGACCTCACCTGGTGGCGCCACTTCGCGGTCGTGGCGGTGACGGGCAGCGTCCTGCCGTTCACCCTGCTGGCCTGGGGGGAGCAGCACGTCTCCTCGGCGCTGACGTCGGTGCTCAACGCCTCCACGCCTCTCTTCGCCGCCCTCTTCGTCGCCATGTTCCTGGGCGAGCGGCTCCGGGGCGTCCAGGTCGGCGGGCTGCTGCTGGGGTTCGTCGGCGTGGCCGTGGCCGCGGGCGTGGCCGGCGCCGACATCGAGGGGTCGTCGCGGGCCGGAGAAGCGGCGGCCGTGCTCGCCGGGGTGGGGTACGGCGTGTCGTTCACCTACACCCAGCGCTACCTTCTCGGCATCCCGCCGCTCGTCGCCGCCACCGGGCAGCTGGCGGCCGGCACGGCCATCCTGCTTCCGGTGGCCGTGGTCACCACCGCCCGGCAAGGCATCGCCCTCACGCCCCGCCGCCTGCTCGCCATCTGCCTGCTGGGGGTGTTCGGCACCGGCGTGGCCTACGTCCTGAACTACCGCTCGATCGCCGAGCTGGGCCCCACCGTGGCCTCGGTCGTCACCTACCTGGTGCCGGTGGTGGCGGTGATCGTCGGCGTGGTGTTCCTGGAGGAGGCCTTCCAGCTGCGGCTGGTGGCCGGCGGCGCCCTCACCGTCGCCGGTATCGCCCTGCTCAACGGCCGCCCCCTGCGCCGGCGCCCTCCGGTCACCGCTCCGACGGCGGGCCACTGACGTGGGCGCGGCCGAGTGGGGCATCCAGGAGCGCTGGCAGGACGCGGCCGGCACGTGGCACGAGGTCAGCGACCAGACGGCGGCCTCGGTGCTGGAGGCCATGGGGACCGACGGCCAGGGGTCGCCCCCGGCGGGCAACGTGCGGTTCGTGCGGCCGGGCCAACCGGCGACAGAGGTCGACGGTCCGGCCGACCTCTTCCTGGAGGACGGCGAGGTGCAGCGGGTGGACGGCGCCTTGCCCGCCGACCTGCCCCTCGGCTACCACGCCGTGGTCCGCTTGGAGGACGGCCATCGCACCGAGGTGGTCGTCTCGCCCGGCCGCTGCCCCCTTCCCCCGCACGCCCCGGCCTGGGGTTGGGCGGTCCAGCTCTACGCCGTGCGCTCGCGGCAGAGCTGGGGCATGGGCGACCTGGCCGACCTGCGCTCGCTCGGCCGGTGGTCGTCGCAGACGCTGGGCGCCGGGCTGCTCCTGGTCAACCCACTCCACGCCGCCCACCCCACCCTGCCCCAGTCGACCAGCCCCTACTTCCCGAGCAGCCGCCGTTTCCGCAACCCGCTCTACCTGCGGGTGGAGGACGTGGCCGGGGCGTCGTCGCTCGACGGCCTGGACGAGCTGGCCGCCGCCGGCCGGGCCCTCAACGCCGAGGCCCTCATCGACCGGGACGCCGTGTTCCGGCTCAAGATGGAGGCCCTGGGGCGGCTGTGGGAAGGCTTCCGCGGCGACCCGGCGTTCGACGCCTGGCGAGAAGCCCAGGGCGACGCGCTGGGCGACTACGCCGCCTTCTGCGTCCTCGCCGAGGAGCACGGGCCCGACTGGCGGCAGTGGCCGGAGGCGGCCCAGCATCCGGACGGGGCGGACGTCGCCGAGGTTCGCCGCACGCAGTACGGCCGGTGGCGGTTCCACCAGTGGCTGCAGTGGCTGGTGGACCAGCAGCTGGCCGCCGCCTCGGCGGAGATCGACGTCATGCACGACCTGGCCGTGGGGGTCGACCCCGCGGGGGCCGACGGCTGGCTGTGGCAGGACCAGCTGGCCCTCTCCATGGCGGTGGGGGCGCCCCCGGACGAGTTCAACAGCCAGGGCCAGGGCTGGGGGCTCCCGCCCTTCGACCCGTGGCGGCTGCGCAGCGCCGGCTACCAGCCGTTCATCCAGACCATCCGGGCCACCCTCGGCCACGCGGGGGGCATCCGGCTCGACCACGTGATGGGGCTGTTCCGGCTGTGGTGGGTGCCCCAGGGGGCGTCGCCCACCGAGGGGGCGTACGTCCGGTACCCCGCCGCCGACCTGCTCGACATCGTGGCCCTGGAATGCCACCGGGCCGGCGCCTACGCGGTGGGGGAGGACCTGGGCACCGTCGAGCCCCAGGTGCGGGAGGAGCTGAAGGACCGCGGCGTGCTGTCCTACCGGCTCCTGTGGTTCGAGGACGGCCCGCCGGCCGACTACCCCGTCCAGGCCCTGGCTGCGGTGACCACCCACGACCTGCCGACCGTCGCCGGGCTGTGGACCGGCCGCGACGTCCACGACCAGCGGGACATCGGCCTGGAACCGAACGAGGAGGGCACCCAGGCCCTGCGCGACAAGCTCCAGCGGCTGGTCGGCGTGGACGACGACGCCCCGGTCGACGAGGTGGTGGCGGCCACGTACACCGCCCTGGCCGACGCTCCCTCCATGCTGCTGACCGCGGGGCTCGACGACGCCCTGGGGGTGGAGCAGCGCCCGAACATGCCGGGGACGATCGACCAGTGGCCGAACTGGCGCATCGCCCTGCCCTTCACTCTGGAGGAGATCGAGGAGGACCCCCGGCCCCGGACGGTGGCCGCCGCCCTCGACCGGCGCCAGGACCCCTCGCCGTCATGATGATCGCCGGGCTCCGGCTGTGGATCGCCGGCACCAACGCCTGGGTGGTGTCGGCCACCGGCGACGGTGGCGAGTGCGTGCTGGTCGACGCCCCGCCCGATCCGGGCGCCATCCTCGGTCACCTCCAGGAACACGGCCTGCGGCTGGTCGCCCTGCTGGCCACCCACGGCCACGTCGACCACATCGGCGGCGTCGGCGAGATGTGCCGGGCCCAGGGAGACGACGTTCCCGTCCACATCCACGACCACGACCGCCACATGCTCCTCGACCCGGTCGGGACGAGCGGCACGCTGGGGCAGATCCTGGACTACGAGGAGCTGGACCTGCGCCCGCCCGAGCTGCTCTCGGGCCTGGACGACGGCCAGCGGGTTTCCGGGGCGGGCATGACCTTCACCGCCGTCCACACCCCCGGCCACACCCAGGGCTCGACCTGCTTCCTGCTCGAGGTGGAGGGCGAGGCGCCCGTGCTGTTCAGCGGCGACCACCTCTTCGCCGGATCCATCGGCCGCACCGACATGCCGGGCGGGAACCACGAGCAGCTCCTGGCCTCCATGGCCGAGAAGATCCTGCCCCTCGACGACGCCATCACCGTCCTCCCGGGCCACGGCGAGACCACCACCGTCGGCAAGGAGCGGGCCACCAACCCCTTCCTTCAGGACCTGCTCCGGCGGTAGCCCTCAGAAGACCGCCGGCAGCCACTTCCGGGCCTGGTACCACTCGACGTTGTCGGCCACGGAGGCGGGGAAGTCGGTGTGCCGGAACCGGAAGCCGGTGGATTCCAGGGCCTCGGTGGACAGGCGGTTGTTGCGGTTGGTCTTGGCCATGAAGCGGAACCGGTCCGGGGTGAAGAGGATGGCCGGCTCCATGCCCTGCTCGACCAGGTGCTCGTGCACCTTGCGGCGCCGCTCCTCGTCCAGGCCCTCACCGCCGACCTCCACCTCCATGCCGAAGCAGTCGGCCAGGATGCGGGCCACGTCGTGGCTGGTCGGGTAGATGCCGTCCACCACGTTGAACGCCCGGCCCACGGCCTCGGGTGAGGCGGCCAGGTGGATGCTGGCGGCGATGAGGTCGTCGACGTGGACCAGCCGCTGCTCGGTGGGCTCGGCGGGCACGGCCAGGCGGGGCAGCCCAGCCGAACGCTCGATGGCGGTGTCGAGGATGGCGCTGGCCAGCAGCTTCGTGGCCCCGGGCCCGTAGACGGTGACCGGCCGCAGCACCACCACCGGCACGCCTTCCTTCGACCTGGCCCACACCTCCTGTTCGGCGCCCCACTTGGCCTTCCCGTACCCCCGGCTGGCGTTGGGCTCCACGTCCTCCCTCACGGGCAGGGGGAGCTGCTTCTCCTCGCCGTAGATCGACGTCGAGCTCATGTGGACGAACCGCTCGAGCGGGCTCTGTCCCCCGCTCGAAGGGCCGCTCGGACCCTGTCCCCCGCTCGAAGGGCCGCTCGGACCCTGTCCCCCGCTCGAAGGGCCGCTCGGGCCCTGGGCCGCGGCCTCGATCAGCCGGGCGGTGGCGTCGACGTTGTTGCGGTCCATCTCCTCCTGGGAGGACTTGGAGCTGGAGGCCCCGGCCAGGTGGAAGACGTGGGTGACGCCCGCGCACAGGCTGACCAGGGCCCGGAAGTCGTCGCCGACCAGGTCGGCCGGCTGGTACTCCGCCTCCTCGGGCAGGTCGTCGGGTCTCGGCCTGCGGCCTGTGGCCCGTACCCGCCACCCCTCGGCCAGCAGGGCGGGCACCAGGCGGGCGGCGATGAAGCCGGTGGCGCCGGTCACCAGGGCGAGTGCGTCGCTCACGCCCGTAGACTGCCATGTCGACATGGGCACCTCCGTCTTCTTCAACCCCCGGTGCAGCAACTGCCGCACCGCGCAGGGCATCCTGCAGGAACGCGGCATCGAGGCCGACTACATCCGCTACCTCGAGAACACGCCCTCCCGGGCCGACCTCGAGGACGTGCTGAAGAAGTTGGGCACCGACGACCCGCGCGACATCGTGCGGGCCAAGGAGCCGGTCTACGCCGAGCTGGGGCTCGACTCGGCCGACCGCGACCAGCTGCTCGACGCCATGGTCGCCAACCCCATCCTCATCCAGCGCCCGATCGTCATCCACGGCGACCGGGCGGTGGTCGCCCGTCCCCCCGAACGCCTCCTGGAGATCCTGGACTAGCGCCAGCAGCCGAACTGGTGCCATGTGGTGCGACATACGACACCAAACGTCACCGGATCGTCTCAGAGGGCGGCGTAGACGGCCTCGACCAGGCGGCGCGACCGGCGGTCGGCGCCCAGTGACGCGGTGAGCTGGTTCATGACGTAGCCGAAGCCGAGGCCGTGGGCCCGGTCGGCGAAGGCCACCGACCCGCCCGCCCCCTCGTGGCCGAAGCCGCCCGGGGCGTGGGCGGTCATGGCCGAGTGCAGCGAGAACCCGAGACCGAACGAGGTGTCGACGGCGAGGACCCGGTCGGGGCCGGACACCTGGGCCCGTGACGCCTCGTCGAGCGTGGCCGCCGACAGCACCCGGTCGCAGGCCAGCTCCCCGTACAGCCGGGCCAGGGCCCGGGCCGTGCCGATCCCGTTGGCCGCCGGCCACTCGGCCTGGTGGAGCTCGGGGGCGTTGAACGACTCCACGTCGAACTGGCCGGTCGGGTTGGCGAAGGCCTGGAACGTCAACGACTCGACGTCGAGGATGGCGGCCGCGAACAACAGGGCCGGGTCGCCCGGGGCCATGCCGGTGAGGTCGAACCGGCCCGGGGCCAGGCGGGCCACGTCGGCCTCCTTCTCGGGGGGCAGACCGAGCCAGAAGTCCAGGTCGAGGGGGCCGGCCACCTCCTCGGCCAGCACCCGGCCCACGGTGCGGCCGCTGACCCGCCGCACCACCTCCCCGACCAGCCATCCGAAGGTCAGGGGGTGGTAGCCGTGGGCGGCGCCCGGCTCCCAGCGGGGCCGCTGGCCGGCCAGGCGGGCGGCGACCAGGTCGGGGTCGTGGCACTCGGTGAAGGCGATCGGCTCGTCGAACACGGGGAGGCCGGCCTGGTGGGTGAGCAGGTGGCGGGTGGTCACACCCCCCTTGCCCTCGGCCGCGAACTCGGGCCACACCTCGGCCACGGGTGCGTCCAGGTCGAGCCGGCCCCGGTCCCACAGCAGGAGGGCGCAGACCGCGGTCGGCCCTTTGGTGGCCGAGTAGACCAGCACGGGCGTCCGCTCTCCCCAGGCCCGGCCGGTATGGGGGTCGGCCAGCCCGCCCCACAGGTCGACCACCACCTGGCCGTCCACGACCACCGACGCCGCGGCACCGATCTCGCCGGGGTCGACGAAGTTGGCGGCGAACGCCTCACGGACCCCCTCGAACCCTTCGGCGCAGGTGCCTTCGACAGCCACGGCGGTCATCCCGGGGGGACGGTACGCCTTGGGCGGTCGGGGGTACGTTCAACCCGTGCCCGTGTCACCAAGTCGCGCCCCGGCGGTGCTGGCCGACCGCTACCGGATCGACGGTCCCCTCGGCCGGGGCGGGATGGCCGAGGTCTGCGCCGGCACCGACCTCCGCCTCCAGCGGCCGGTGGCGGTGAAGTTCCTCCTGCCCGAGATGGCGGCCCGCGACGACATCCGCCGCCGATTCGAGGCCGAGGCCCGCACCGCGGCCTCGCTGAGCGACCCTCACGCCGTGGCCGTGTTCGACACGGGCGAGCACGACGGCCTGCCCTACATCGTCATGGAGCGGCTGCCGGGCGAGACGCTGGCCGACCGCATCGCCCAAGGACCGGTCGACCCGGAATGGCTGCGGGGTGTGGCCCGCCAGGTGCTGGGCGCCCTGGCCGCGGCCCACGCCGCCGGGCTCGTCCACCGCGACGTCAAGCCCGGCAACATCCTCCTCACCGCCGACGGGCACGCCAAGATCGCCGACTTCGGCATCGCCAAGAGCCTGGAAGGGCCGGGTGGCGACCTCACCGGCACCGGCCAGCTCCTCGGCACCCCTGCCTACCTGGCCCCCGAGCGCCTCGACGGCGCCGCGGCCACGCCCAGGTCGGACCTCTACTCCCTCGGCGTGGTCATGTACGAGGCGCTGGCCGGCCGCTGCCCCTTCCCGGGCGACACCCCGCTGGCCACGGCGCGGGCCGTCGCCGCCGGCGACTACGTCCCGTTGGCCCAGGTGCGCCCCGGCCTCGACCCCGACCTGGTGGCCACGGTCGAGCGGGCCATGGCCACCGATCCCGACCGTCGGTTCGACACGGCCACGGCCATGGCTGCGGCGCTGGCTCCCGCCGTGGCCGGACAACCGACGCTCGTGGACGGCGCTGTCGTCGCCCCCACCACGGTGATCGACCGGTCGGCCGTGGCCGACACCGAGGACGTCGGGCCTCTGGGCCCGGTGCCGCCCCGGCCCCGCGGACGCGTGCCCCTGGCCCTGCTGGCCGGACTGCTCTTCGTCGTCCTCCTCGTCGCCGGCCTCAACCGTGACGACGGGTCCCCGTCGAGCGCCGCCTCCGCAGGGGACACCGACACCACCGCGGCCGCGCCGGCCAGCACCGCCCCGCTCTCGCCCACCGCCGCCCTGGCCGCCGAGCTGCGGGCCTTGGCCGACCGTCTGGGCCCGGCGGACGGTGCCCGGGCCGGCGACCTGGCCGCCAGCCTCAGTTCCGTGGCCGATCAGCTCCAGGCCGGCAACCCGGCCGGAGCGGCGGCCACCGGCGCCATCGTCTCCGTCGGGGCGTGGCGGCTCACCGGCCAGCTGTCGGAAGCCGCGGCCACCTCGGCCGTCGACCTCCTGAGCCGGGTGCCCGGCGTCACGGTGGTGACCCTGCCCTCCCGACCCGTCATCTCGGCGCCGGCCGCCCCGTCCAACCCCTCGGCCCAGGCGCCCGCGGGTGGCGGGACGTCTGGGAACACCACCACGGGGAACGGCAACCCCAGGGCCGACGACAAGGACGACGACAAGGCGGGGGACAGGGACGACGACAAGGGCGGCAGGGGCAAGGGCAAGGACGACTAGTTGCCTCGGGGGCGGGGCCCCGCTCTACTTCTCCTTGCGCACCAGCCAGCGCAGGCGCTTGGCCCCCTCGAAGGCTGCCTCCCCGGCCAGCTGCCCGATGCCGGTCGACAGGGTGGGGTAGACGTGGATCAGGCTGGCCAGCTCGGACAGCTTCATGCCCTCGTTGATGGCGACCGCCAGCTCGTGGATCATCTCCCCGGCCGACGGGGCGAGGATGTGGGCGCCGACCACCTTGCCCTTGGCGGTGACCACGACGATGCAGCCCTCGGCCGCCCCGTCGGCCCGCGCCCGGTCGGAGTGGGCGAGGGCCATGCGCCACACGTCGACGTCGTCCCCGTGCTTCTTCTCCGCCTCGGCGATGGTCAGACCGGCGTGGGCCAGCTCCGGGTCGGTGAAGGTGCACCAGGGCACGAAGTCGGTGACCTTGCCCTTGCCCGGATAGAAGGCGTCGCGGATGGCCCGCACCGTCTCGTAGGCGGCCGAGTGGGTGAAGAGGAAGCGCCCGGCCACGTCGCCGGCGGCGTAGATGGACGGGACGCTCGTCCGCATGCGCTCGTCGACCTCGATGCCCCGCCGCCCGACCTTGACGCCGACGTCCTCCAGCCCGAGCCCCTCGACGTTGGGCCGGCGCCCCACGGCCACCAGCAGCTCCTCGGCCTCCCACCTGGCCGGCTCGCCCGCCTCGGCCCCGTAGACGATCTTGCGCCCGTTCGACACCGCCACCCGCTCGGTCTCCACGTTGAGCCGCAGGTCCACGCCCTCGTCGCGCAGGACGCGGGTGAGGGTGGCGACCAGGTCCGGATCGTCACGGGGCAGGATGCCCGGGCCCTTCTGGAGCACCGTCGTGCGGATACCCAGGCGGGTGAAGGCCTGGGCCATCTCGATGGCGATGGGACCGCCGCCGATCATGACCACGCTCCCGGGCGCCCGATCGATCTCGAACACGGTCTCGCTGGTGAGGAAGCCGGCTTCCGTGAGCCCTTCGATCGGGGGGGTCAGCGGTCGGCTGCCGGTGCACAGGAGGATGAACCGGGCCTCCAGCCGGCGGTCCTGGCCGATCAGCTCCACGGTGTTGGGACCGGCCAGCCGGGCCTGGCCCGGGATGATCTCCACTCCCATGGCCCGGTAGCGTTCGGGGTCGTCGTCGGTCGCCGCCACGTCGTGCTGGATGGCCCGGATGCGCTTCCACACCAGCGACGTGTCGATCTCCACGGGGTCGACGGACGGCAGGCCGTAGCGGTCGGCCACCTTCATGGTGTGGGCGGCCTTGGCCGAGGCCAGCAGGGACTTGGAGGGCACGCAGCCGGTCCACAGGCAGTCGCCGCCCACCCGGCCCCGTTCCACCACGGCTACCCGAAGGCCGATGGTGGCCGCGAACTCGGCACCGACCATCCCTCCGGATCCCATACCGACGATGACCAGGTCGTACCGGCTCGCCATGATCGAGGCCCCTCCCCCGCAGACGCATTCCCAGGCTACCGCCGTAGGATCGGCATGTGCCCTTCGGCGATGACGCCCGCGCCGTCGACCTCATCTTCGGGCTGGCCCTCGTGGGGACGCTGTACCTGCTGGCCCGGCGGTGGCGGGCGTTCTGGGATGCCGACTTCACCGCCGAGGACCGCCGGCTGGCCACCCAGGCCGCCATCTTCGTCGTTCCGCCCGTCGTGGTCCTCATCCACGAGCTGGGCCACGTGTTCGGCGCCCGCCTGGTCGGCGGGCGGGTGCTCGACTTCCACTACGGGCTGATCGAGGGCTCGGTGACAGTCGCCGGGCGCCTGACGCCGGCCGAGCACTGGCTCATCGCCATCATCGGGAACCTGGCCGGCGGCCTGCTGGGCCTGGCCATGGCCGCCATCGGTGCCGGGGCGGCCGGCGCCAACCTGCGCCGCCCGCTGCGCCACGTGCTCATCGTCGGCGGGCTGATCGAGCTCGGCTTCCACCTGGTGCTCTACCCGGTCATCTCCCTCTCGGCCCGGGCGGGGGACTGGCGGGTGATCTACGACTTCTCGGCCACGCCCGGCCTGAGCACGGTCACCGCCGCCGCCCACGTCGCCGCCCTGGCCGCCGCCTGGTACTGGTGGCGGAACCGGGTGCGGCGGACCCTGTTCCACGTCGACCACGGCCTCGAGCGCGAGGTGGCCGAGCTGGAAGGGGCCATGGGCGCGTCCCCGAACGACCCCGAACCGGTCATCCGCCTGGCCGTGTTGTACGCGGCCAACGGGGAGACGTCGCTGGCCCGGAAGACGCTGGACGACGCGGCCGAGAGCCCGGTGCTCGCCGGGCTGGGCAAGGCCCGCCTCCAGCTGGCCCGGGCCCGGATGGCGCTGATCGAGGACCGCTGGAACCAGGCATACCTGGCCGCACGAGAGGGTCTGGACGCGGTCGGGGCCGGCGACGGGGCCGCGGGCAGCGAGGTGGTGCAACGGCTCTGGGCCAACGTGGGCCTGGCTCTGGCCTCCATGGACCGGCCCGAACAGGCTCTGGCCGCCTTCGCCCATGTGCAGCTGCCGGTGGCCGACGACCCGCGCGTCCTGTACGCCCGGGGGCTGGCCCGGCTGGCCTGTGGTGACAGGGCCGGAGGCCAGGCCGACCTGCGGTCGGTCGTGGGCTGGCGTCCCGAGGGCGACCTGCTCCGCCAGTGGGCCGAGGCCCAGCTCGAGGGTCGGGAGCCACCGCCTCCCGACGACCGCGACCGCCCGGCCTACGCCCGCCGCACCAAGGCCCCGCCCGCCCCCATCGCCGGCGTCTGACCGGCCTCGGGGTGGTGCCGCCTGGCCGGGCTCAGGCCGCGGCGGGGCCGATCACGGGGAGGGCCTGGAGAAGAGGCTCGATCTCGCCCCGGGTGGCGACGTTGTCGAAGCGGTGGGTGATCCTCCCGTCGGCCCCGATGACGAAGACCCACGGCTCGTTCAGCT
>JBOGIE010000013.1:0-19659 GCA_050742435.1 Acidimicrobiales bacterium
CAGGCGGCCGGCATCCAGGCCGCCCTGGGCGACGGCTTCCTGGTCGAGCTGGGCATGAAGCACGCGCCGCCGTTCATCGAGGACGGCGTGGCCGCCCTGGCCGGCGCCGGCGTGCGCCGGATCGTCGCCCTGGTCCTGGCCCCTCACTACTCGGTGCTGTCGGTGGGTGAGTACGCCAGCCGGGCGGAGTCGGCGGCGGCCGAGGTCGGCGCGCCGTCGACCATGGTCGCGTCCTGGCACCTGGCCCCCGGCTACCTGGACCTGCTGGCCGCGTTCGTCCGGGGCGAGGTCGACCGGCTGGGCGCCGAGCCGGTCGAGGTGGTGTTCACCGCCCACAGCCTGCCCACCCGCATCCTCGACATGGGCGACCCGTACCCCGACCAGCTGGCCGAGACGGCGAAAGCGGTGGCGTCCCTGGCGGGGATCGACCGCTGGTCGGTGGGGTGGCAGAGCGCGGGGCGCACCGCCGATCCGTGGATCGGGCCCGACATCCTCACCGTCCTGCCGGACCTGGCCGACGCCGGCGTGCGGGGGGTGGTCGTGTGCGCCGCCGGTTTCGTGTCCGACCACCTCGAGGTGCTCTACGACCTCGACATCGAGGCCCGGGCCCTCGCCGACCGGCTGGGGCTGGCCTTCACCCGCACGCCGTCCCCCAACGCCCATCCCGCCTTCTGCGCCACCCTGGCCGAGGTCGTCCGGAGCCATGCCTGACACGAGGTCCGTGGCCGCTCTCCGCCGGCCGGATCGGGTGGCGGTGGTCGGCGGGGGCATCACCGGCCTGGCCACCGCCTGGTTCCTGCGCCAGCAGGGGCTCTCGGCCACCCTGGTCGAGGCCGGCGACCGCCTGGGCGGCAAGATCCAGACCCTCGACCTGGACGGCGTGCCGGTGGAGGCCGGGCCCGACACCTTCCTCGCCCGCGTGCCGTGGGCCGTCGACCTGTGCAAGGAGCTCGGGCTGGAGGCCGAGATGGTCGCCCCGGCCACGGGCAAGGCCTTCCTGTGGATCGGCGACCGCCTCCATCCCCTGCCGGAGCGCCACGTCCTGGGCGTGCCCACCGCCCTCGGACCGCTCCTGCGCTCGGGCGTCCTGTCGGCGGCGGGAGTGGCGCGGGCCGCCCTCGACCTCGTCCTGCCCCCGACCCGGTACGGGCCGGACCCGTCGGTGGCCGACGTGGTCGGCCGGCGCATGGGCCGGGAGGTCCTCGACCGTCTGGTCGACCCCCTCGTCGGCGGAATCCACGCCGGCCGGGCCGACTGCCTGAGCCTGGCCAGCGCCGCCCGCCCCCTGGCCGACGCCGCCGACCGGTCGCGCAGCCTGGTGGTGGGGCTGCGCCGGCCGGCCGGGACCGGGCCTTCCGGCCCGGTGTTCCTCGGCCTGGTGGGCGGGCTGCAGCGCCTGGTCGAACGCCTGGCTGAGGAGGTCGCCAGCGCCAGGCTGGGCACCCGGGTGGAGACGATCGCCCCGGCCGGCACCGGCTGGCGGCTGGCGTGCTCGCCCGGGCCTGACGTCGACGCCGACGCCGTCGTCGTCACGGTACCCTCCTTCGCCGCCGCAGGCATTGTGAGCGAGGTCTCCCCCACCGCCGCCGAGCACTTGGGCGCCATCCGGCACGCCTCCGTGCTGACCGCCACCCTGGCCTATCCCCGCTCGGCCGTCGCCCACCCGCTGGACGGGGCCGGCATGCTGGTCCCACGGGTCGAGGGCCGGCTCCTCACCGCCTGCACGTGGTCGACCAGCAAGTGGCCGGCCCTGGCCCGCGGCGACACCGTGCTGCTGCGGGCCTCGGCCGGTCGGGACGGCGACGACCGGGTCATGGAGCTGGACGACGGCGAGGTGGTGCGGCGCCTGCACGACGAGCTCGACGAGGCCCTGGGCCTGCGGGAGGGGCCCTCGGCGTCGCTCGTCTCACGCTGGCCCCGAGGCTTCCCGCAGTACGAGGTGGGCCACCAGGCCCGGGTCGACGCGATCGAGGCCGCGCTGGCCGCCGACGCGCCCGGCATCGTCGTGGCCGGGGCCGCCTACCGGGGCCTGGGCATCGCCGCCTGCATCGAGCAGGCCAGGCGGGCGGCGGCCATCGTGGCGGACGCCGCCCCGGTCAGGCGCTAGCCAAAGAGGTCCGCCCGGAGCTGGTCGATGATCTCCTGCATCGCCTCGAAGGTGGGCTCGCCCGCTTCGAACAGCGCATCGATCTCGTCGAAGAACTCTTCGATGACCTGGTCGATGTCGTTCGGCACCGTCGGCGTGGTGGGGAGGCTGGTCGGGGGCATGGTGGGCGGCGGGATGCTGGTCGGGAAGCTGGTCGGCGGCATGGTGGGCGGCGGGCTGGTTGTCGTCGGGAACGACGTCGGCGGCATCGTGGGCGGGGGCGGGAACGTGACCGAGGGCGTCGGGAACTCGGGGAACTCCGGGAACTCGGGGAAGTCCGGGAACTCGGGGATGCTGAAGTCGGGGGTGTTCCCGCCGCTGCCCGGGATCGTGGGTGGCGTGGTCTGGGCCCCCACCGAAGATGACGTGAAGAAACTCACGCTCCCCGCCCCGACCGCCACCAGCGCGATCAAGCGCCGCTTCCAAACCTGCATGCCCAACCTCCCGCTCCGCTGACGAGTAGGCAGGAACGTAGCACTCCGGCGCGAGTCGCCCGCGCCCTCGAGCCCACGGACCGGGACGACGTGATGGGTGGGCGCCCGTAACATCGGCGTATGAGCGACGACGAGATCGTGGTCCGGTCGCCCTACGACGGCAGCGAGGTGGGGCGGGTGCCCCGTCACGGCCGGGACGACGTCGACAAGGCGGTGGCGGCCGCGGCCCGCTCCCTCCGCGACCAGCCGCTTCCCCCGTGGCGGCGGGCGGAGATCCTGGACACCGCGGCCCGCCTGCTGGCCGAGCGGCTGGAGGACTTCGCCGGAACGATCGCCCGGGAGGCGGCCAAGCCGATCAAGACCGCCCGGGTCGAGGCCAAGCGGGCGGCGAGCACGCTGACGTTCGCCGCGGTCGCCGCCCGCACCCTCACGGGCGAGACGGTGCCGATCGACGCCGCCGAGGTCGGCGAAGGGCGGCTGGCCTTCACCCTCCGTGTGCCCATCGGCGTGGTGGGCGCCATCTCCCCGTTCAACTTCCCGCTCAACCTGGTGGCCCACAAGGTGGCGCCGGCCATCGCCGCCGGCTGCCCGGTGGTGCTCAAGCCGGCCAGCCAGACCCCCCTCTCCGCCCTGGCCCTGGCCGCCCTGCTGGTGGACTGCGGCCTCCCGCCCGGCTACCTGCAGGTTGTCACCGGTGGTGGCGGCGAGGTCGGCAACGCGTTGGTCGAGCATCCCGACGTCGCCTACATCAGCTTCACCGGGTCGTCGGAGGTGGGCTGGGGCATCGCGGCCAAGGCGGGCGGCAAGAAGGTCGCCCTGGAGCTGGGCAACAACTCGCCGGTGATCATCGAGGCCGACGGCGACTGGGACAAGGCGGCGCGCACCATCGCCACTGCCGGGTTCAGCCACGCCGGCCAGTCGTGCGTGTCGGTGCAGCGGGTGTACGTCGCATCCGGCATCGCCGACGACTTCACCGCCACCCTGGCCAAGCTGGTCGACGACCTGGTGGTGGGCGACCCCCTCGACGAGGCCACCGACGTCTCCGCCCTCATCACCGAGGACGACCGCGAGCGGGTCGCCTCGTGGATCGACGAGGCCGTGGCCCAGGGGGCGACGGTGGCCGCGGGCGGCGGGATCGAGCAGGGCATCCTGCGCCCCACCGTGCTGACCGGGGTCACGCCCGACATGAGGGTGAGCCGGGACGAGGTGTTCGGGCCGGTAGTGGCCGTGCAGGCGTACGAGACGCTCGACGACGCCCTGCGGCTGGCCGACGACACCCGCTACGGGCTGCAGGCCGGCATCTTCACCACCAACCTGTCCTCCGCCCTCCGGGCCGCCCGGGAGCTGCGGTTCGGGACCGTGCTGGTCAACGAGGTGCCCACGTGGCGGGCCGACCAGATGCCCTACGGCGGGGTGCGCGACAGCGGCAACACCAAGGAGGGCCCGGCGTGGGCGGTGCGGGAGATGACCGAGGAGCGACTGGTGGTGATCCAGCCATAGTCGGCGGAGAGCCGCCATGTACCCAGTGCCCCCCGCCCTGGCGCCCATGCTGGCCGCCTCGACCGCGCCCCCTCCCACCTTCGACGGCTGGCTGATCGAGCCCAAGTGGGACGGGGTGCGGGCCATCGTCACCGTCCACGAGGGGAACGTCGGCGTCACCAGCCGCCTGGGGAACGACGTCACCGGTGGCTACCCCGAGCTGGCCGCCCTGGCCGGCGCCCTCGGCGGGCGGTCGGCGGTGCTGGACGGCGAGATCGTGGCCTTCGACGAGCGCACGGGCCGCCCCAGCTTCCAGCGCCTGCAGCGGCGGATGCACGTACGGTCGCCCTCGGCCCAGCTGCGCAGGGACGTCCCCGTGCAGCTGCTGCTGTTCGACGTGCTGTGGCTCGACGGCGAGCTGGTCGCCGAGCGGCCCCAGGCCGAGCGCAGGAAGGTGCTCCAGGAGCTGGCCCTCGACGGGCCGTGCTGGCACACCTCACCCCTCCTCCCGCCCGCCTCGCCCGACGACCTGCTGGCCGCCTGCCGGGAGATCGGCATGGAGGGCTACGTGGCCAAGCGGGCCGACGCGCCGTACCTGCCCGGCCGCCGTTCGTCGGCGTGGATCAAGGTCAAGTGCATCCGGCGCCGCGAGTTCGTGGTCGGCGGCTGGTCGGAGGGGCAGGGCGGCCGCAGCGGTTCGATCGGCTCGCTGGCCGTGGGCTGCTGGGGGCTCGACCCGGTGACGCAGTCGAGCACCGGCCGGCTGCACTACGTCGGCCTGGTGGGGTCCGGCCTGTCGGGCGATCTGATCCGCCAGCTCACCGAGGTCTTCTCACGGACGGGGCGCGACGACAGCCCGTTCACCGAGAAGCTGATCGGAAAGCTGCACTACGTCGATCCGCTGCTGGTGGCCGAGGTGGCCTACAACGAGATCACCGAGAGCGGCACGCTGCGCCAGCCCTCACTCCAGGGCTTTCGGACCGACCTCAACCCGAGTGAGGTGCTGGCCGACGAGGACCTGCAGTCCGTTCTCGACCGCAGGCCCCCGCAGGTCCGCATCCGCCAGATCTGGTGACGGGCGCGATGCTCAGCCGGTGCCGGCGCCGGCGTTCCCGTTCTTCTCGGCGGGAAGCTCGCTCAAGCTGTTGTCGTCGGGACCGCCGGCGGGCCGGTTCAACGTGCTCGTTCCGCCCGTTTCAGTCGCACCCTCCAAGCCGGGGTCGCCGGCCTGCATGGAACCCCGGGTCGCGTCGGGGCCCTCGGGGGCGTCGGACATGGGCTCTCCGGTTTCAGGATCGACTTTAGGCATGCTCCATCTGTTCCCGGCACCCACCACGGAGAAACAGCGATGGTGAAAAGCCGTACCATCTCCATGTGCCCAGGCCCATCTGGAGTGGCGCCATCAGCTTCGGGCTGGTGAACGTGCCGGTGAAGCTGTACAGCGCCACGTCCTCGAAGGACGTGCGCTTCCACCAGCTCGACGGGAAGTCGAAGTCGCGCATCAAGCAGAAGCGGGTCTCGATGGCCACCGGCGAGGAGGTCCCCTACGAGGACATCGTCAAGGCCTACGAGATCGCGCCGGACAACTACGTCACCATCGCCCCCGAGGAGCTGGAGGCGCTCGATCCCAAGGCCACCAAGACGATCGACATCGAGGACTTCGTCGACCTCGACCAGATCGATCCCGTGTACTACGAGCGGCCGTACTACCTGGTCCCCGACAAGGGCGGGCAGAAGGCGTACGCCCTGCTGCGCAACGCCATGCGGGAGACCAACAAGGTCGGCATCGCCCGGGTCGTGCTGCGCACCAAGCAGTACCTGGCCGCCATCCGGCCCAAGGACGACGCCCTGGTCATGGAGACCATGCTGTTCGCCGACGAGGTGAACCCCCTCGACGAGCTCGACCTGCCGGGGCCCGATGTCGACGTCACCGAGCGGGAGGAGAAGATGGCCCGGTCGCTCATCGACTCCCTCAGCACCGACTTCGAGCCCGAGAAGTACCACGACGAGTACCGGGAGCGGGTGCTCGAGCTGATCGAGCAGAAGGCGTCCGGCCAGGAGATCGTGGTCGAGGAGGCGGCCGAGGAGGCCCCGCGGGTGGTGGACCTCATGGCCGCGCTCGAGGCCAGCCTGGCCGCGGTCAAAGAGGGTAAGGGCAAGCCCGACGAACCTGGAAAGAAGTGAGCGCCGCCTCGGCGTCGGTCGAGGTGGAGGTCGAGGGCCGCCAGCTCAAGCTGTCGAACTTCGACAAGGTCCTGTACCCCGAGGCCGGGTTCACCAAGGGCCAGGTGATCGACTACTACACCCGGGTGGCGCCGGCCCTGCTGCCCCACCTCCGCCGGCGGGCCCTCACCCTCAAGCGCTATCCCAACGGTGTCGACGGACAGTTCTTCTATGAAAAGAACTGTCCGAAGCACCGGCCGGACTGGATCGAGACGCTTTCGGTGTGGAGCGCCCGCAACAAGGCGGACGTGAACTATTGCCTGATCGACGAGCTGGCCGGGCTGGTGTGGGTGGCCAACCTGGCGTCGCTGGAACTGCACACCTCGCTGTCGCACGCCGAGGACATCCAGCGCCCGACCATGCTGGTGTTCGACCTCGATCCCGGCCCGCCGGCGACGATCGTCGAGTGCGGCCGGGTGGCCTTCTGGCTGCGGGAGGTGCTTGACGACCTGGGCCTGCAGGCGTTCCCCAAGACCTCGGGGTCGAAGGGGCTGCAGATCTACGCGCCGCTCAACACGCCCGTCACCTACAACGAGACCAAGGCGTTCGCCCACGCCCTGGCCAAGCTGCTCGAGCAGCAGCAGCCGGGCGACGTGCTGTCGGTGATGACCAAGGACCTGCGCAAGGGGAAGGTCTTCATCGACTGGAGCCAGAACGACGACTCCAAGACCACCGTCTGCGTCTACTCGCTGCGCGCCCGCCCCCGGCCCACCGTCTCCACGCCCGTGACGTGGGAGGAGGTGGAGGCCGTCGTCGAGAGCGGCGACCCCGACGACCTGGTGTTCGAGGCGTCCGACGTCCTCGAGCGGATCGCCGAGGACGGCGACCTCTTCGCTCCGGTCGCCGAGCTCGAGCAGTCCCTGCCCGCCCCCCCGGCCATCGGCTCGTGAGAGACGGCATGGCGACGGCGACGGACCGGCCGGTGGGCGTCTCCGGGCACGTGCAGGACCGGAGCGTGGTCAGCCAGGCCCGGGCGGACGTGGTCCGCCGAGCCGGCGAGCTCGGCCTGGCCGAGCTGGCCGACGACGCCGCCCTCGTGGTCAGCGAGCTGGTCACCAACGCCCTGCTCCACGGCGGCGGCTGCACGGGCGTCGCCACTGTGCCGATCGACGGCGGCGTCCGCATCGAGGTGCGGGACGGGAGCTCGCTCCCCCCGATGCTCGGCCGCCCGTCCGACGAGTCGCTGACCGGCCGGGGGCTGCGCCTGGTGGCCAGCGTGTCGGCCCGCTGGGGGGCCGACACCGAACGCGGCGGCGGCAAGGTGGTGTGGGCCGAGGTCACCACCGAGGCACGGGCGGCGCCGACCGGCGACCCCGACGACCTGCTGACCATGTGGGCCGACGACTGGGATCTGGCCGACGACGGCGTTCGGCGCTTCCACCTCGAGCTGGGCGACGTCCCCACCGACCTGCTGCTGGCGGCCAAGTCCCACGTCGACAACGTGGTCCGGGAGTTCACCCTGGCGGCCGCCGGCGCCCGGGCCGGCCAGACGGCCGACGTGCCGCCGCACCTCCGCCAGCTCCTGGGTGCGGTCGTCGACCGCTTCGCCGAGGCCCGCCTGGCCATCAAGCGCCAGGCCCTGGCCGCCGCCGAGCGCGGCGACGAGCGCACCATGCTCACCCTCGACCTGCCCGCCTCGGCCGCCGACGCCGCCGAGGAGTACGCCCGGGCCCTGGACGAGGTGGACTCCTACTCCCGGGCGCAGCGGCTGCTGACGATCGAGACACCGCCCCAACACCGGGTGTTCCGCCACTGGTACATCCACGAGCTCGTCCGCCAGCTGCGGGCCCTCGCCGCCGGCGAACCGCCGCCCGCCCCACAGTCGTTCGACCGCCGGCTGCTGGCCGAGGTCGACCGGATGGTGATCGCCCGGCGGGAGGCGGAACGGGCGGCCCGGCTCTACTCGGTCACCGCCGCCCTGGCCGCCGCCGCCTCGCCCGAGGCCGTGGCCGAAGCGGTCCTGAAGGAGGGGGTGGCCGCCCTCGGGGCCGCAGCCGGCGGCGTCCTGCTGGCCGCCGACGCCGACCGCCTGGTGCTCCCCGGCGCGGTGGGGTACGACGAAACGGTCCTGGCCCGCCTGCGCAACGAGTCGCGTGACGCCGAGTTGCCGGCCGCCATGGCCCTCCGGACGGGCGAGGCCGTCTGGTTGGAGTCGCGGAGCGAGCGCGACGAGCGCTTCCCGGAGCTGGCGGGGATGGAGGTGTCCACCGTCGCCCTGTGCGCGGTGCCCCTCGAGGTCGAGGGGCGGCGCCTGGGGGCGCTGCGGTTCAGCTTCTCGGAAGCCCGGCTGTTCCATGAGGACGAGCGCCGGTTCATCCTGGCCCTGGCCGGCCAGACGGCGCAGGCTCTCGCCCGGGCCCAGCTCCAGCGGTCACGCATCGACGTCAGCCGCCGCCTGCAGCGCAGCCTGCTGCCCCCAACGGTGCCCGACATCCCCGGTCTCCAGGTGGCGGCCCTGTACCACCCCTTCGGCGACGGGATGGACGTCGGCGGCGACTTCTACGACATCTGGCCGGTCGCCCCCGGGCGGTGGGCCATCGCCATCGGCGACGCCACCGGCACCGGTCCGGAGGCCGCCGCCCTCACCGCCCGAGTCCGCCACACCCTGCGGGCCCTGACCATGAGCGAGCGGGAGCCGGCCGAGATCGTCCGCACCCTGAACACCGCCCTCCTGGCCGCGGCCGACGTGGAGGTCGACATCGAGCGGTTCTGCACCGCCCTGTTCGGCCTGGTCACGGCCGGGGAGCGAGTCGAGGTCGAGCTGGCCAGCGGCGGCCACCCGCCCCCGGTCCTCCGGAGGGGCGATGGGACCATGAGCACGATCGACGTGGGCGGATCGCTCCTGGGGGTCTTCGAGGAGGTCAGCGTGCGCAGCACCCGGGTGGAGCTCACCCCCGGCGACACGCTCGTCCTCGTGACCGACGGCGTGCTGGAGGCGCGCGGCAACGGTGCCTTCTTCGACCAGGAAGGCCTCGAGCGGGTGCTGGCCGGTCCGGTGGTCAGCGCATCGGCAGCGGCGACGGCGGTGGAGCAGGCGGTCCTCGGCCTCACCGGCGGGGTGCTCACCGACGACATGGCCGCCGTGGTCCTCCACGTGCCCCTGGGCACGTAGCCGTCAGACCAGGCGGCGGTCGGTGGCCCAGCGGCTCAGCTGATGGCGGTTGGTGAGCTGCAGCTTGCGCAGGACGGCGGAGGCGTGGGTCTCCACCGTCTTGACCGAGATCGAGAGCTGGCGGGCGATCTCCTTGTAGGAGTAGCCGCGGGCCAGGTGGCGCAGCACCTCCTTCTCGCGCGTCGTGAGCTGATCGAGCTCCGGGTCGACCGGACCCCGGTACTCGGCGGCGAAGGCGTCGAGCACGAAGCCGGCCAGGCGGGGGGAGAACACCGCGTCGCCGTCGGCGACCCGCAGGACCGCCTCCACCAGCTCGGGGCCGGAGATGGTCTTGGTGACGTACCCCCGGGCGCCGGCGCGGATGACGCCGATCACGTCCTCGGCCGCGTCGGAGACCGACAGGGCCAGGAACTTGACCTTCGGGTGGGTCGGGCCCACCGCCTCGATGACGGCCCGGCCCCCGCCGCCCGGCATGTGGACGTCGAGGAGCACCACGTCCGGTTGGCGCTCGGTGATCATCTCGATGGCGGCGTCGACCTCCGACGCCTCGCCCACCACTTCCACGGCGTCGCCCAGCTCGGCCCGCACCCCGGACAGGACCAGGTGGTGGTCGTCAACCAGGAAGACCTGCGGCTTGTCGGTCATGTGCCGCTCATCGCGCCCGCGGCATGACCAGCTCGACCTCGGTCCCCTGGCCCGGCTCGCTGCGGATGACGGCCTTGCCGCCGTGGCGGTCCATGCGGCCGACGATGGAGTCGGCGATCCCCCGCCGGAGGCTGGGGACGTTGTCGAGCTCGAAGCCGCTCCCCCGGTCGCGCACGAAGATGGTCACCTGGTCGGGCTCCACCTCCAGGTAGGCCGACACCGACCTGGCCCCTGAGTGCTGGGCGGCGTTGGCGAGTGCCTCGCGGCTGGACTGGACCAGGGCGATCAGCCGCTCGTCGACCGGGCAGTCGCCGACCTCAACCGTCTCCACCGCCACGTCGTAGAGGTACTCGATCTCGTCGCTCACCCGGACCATGGCCGCGGCCAGGCTCTCGCCGGCGTCGAGCTCGGGCGTGCCGAACAGCCAGGCCCGCAGCTCCCGCTCCTGCGACCGGGCCAGGGTGCTGACCTTGCGGGCGTCGGTGGAGTTGCGCTGGATGAGGGCCAGCGTCTGAAGCACCGAGTCGTGGATGTGGGCCGCCACCTCGGCCTTCTCCTGGGTGCGGATGCGCTCCTGGCGTTCGACGGCCAGGTCGTGGGTGAGCCGCCACCACCACGGGCCGAAGACCATGACCAGGCCCACGACGATGGCCGCGGTGGCCAGGATGCCGGCGCTGGGCGACTCCACGCTCGGAGTGGCCACGAGGAACACGGCCACGCCCGCCACCACCACCCCGACCCCGACGACGATCTGGACCAGGGCGGCGGCCACGCCGGCCAGCATCCGCCGGTCGGTCTCCCGGGTGAACGGCGCGGTCGACGAGCCCACGACCTGCATGATCCCATGCCCGGGCGGGGGCCGGTACGGTCGGAACGGTGGATCACGATGCGGCCCGTCGACTGGTCGTCGAGCGCAACCTGGTCGCTGCTGCCTTCGGCCACCTCACCGACGCCTTCACCAGCCTGCCCTTCGAGGCACTCGGGCCGGTGAAGACCCTGCTCAAGCGCTACCTGTCCACCGGCCCCTGGGGCCCCGAGGACGACCATGCCCTGGCCGAGGCGGTGGGCGGGGGCGAGGGGTGGTGGCGGCGGGAGCTGGACGCCGACGTCGCGCTCGAGTTCGGGTGGGACACCGGCCGCTTCCGGGTGAGGTTGCTGACCACGGCCGCAACCGGCGAGACCGCTGTGACGCCGGATCCGCTGGCGGCCACGTTCGACGGGCCTGTCGTCCCCGAGGCCACGCCGAACCCCCGCACCATCCGGTTCGCCTTCGGCCACCCGGTCCACGACGGGCCCAGCAGGTGGTACGAGTCGGCCGCCGCCGCAGGGGACGACCCGCGGGCGGGGCGCCTGTTCTCCGAGTTCGACCGCGTGGCCAACGTGCTCGTGGGCCCCGACTTCGTGGCTGTGGGCCTGCGCCGGCCCGGGGACTGGGAGGAGCTGCTGGCCCCGGTACTGGCCGTGGTCACCGAGGAGTTCGCCGACCCCGAGGACGGCACCGCCGCTCGACCGTCGGGCGCGGCCGGTGGGCCGGCCTGGCTGTCCGGGGGGGTTCCCCCGGCGGCTCGTGAGGGGCGGCGGTTGACGCGGCTGGAGCAGGCGTGGCAGGACCTCGGGGCCCTCCGACCCGCCGACCCCTCCGACCTGGCCAGGGTGGTGGCCGCGGCGTCCGACGCCGACCAGGCCCGGCGCCAGGTGGCGGCCAACCTGCTGCGGGAAGCCGACCCGGCGGTGGCCCGGGCCGAGTGGGCCCGGTTGGTGGTCGACCCGGTGCGCGGCGTCCGCCGGGCGGCGGTGGACGCTATGGTCGACGCCGGCCGGGAGGAGCTGCGGCCGCTGCTGGAGTCGGCCCTCGACGACGCCGACGCCTGGGTGCGCTGGAAGTCGCTGCGGGGCCTGGCCGAGCTGGGGCCGGCGCCCAGCCGGTCGGCCATCGCGGCCAAGGCCGAGGACCCCGACTTCCGGGTCCGGCTGGAGGCGGCGGCGGCATTGCGGGCGGGCTGAGACGGTGACCCTTCAGACCCGCCTCCAGGAGCCGGACACCGGCACCGTCCCCCCGGCCACCACCGAGCCGACGATCGCCGAGCCGGTGGCCTTCTTCCGCCGGCTGGTGTCGGGCGGCGGCTTCCACCGCGACAGCGGCTTCGGCCGCCTCTACCACCCGGGCAGCATCTCGCTGCGGGAGAACTCGCCGACCGACAGCCTGCACATCGTCATCCACGGCGACCACATCTCGGCCCACGTCGACCGGGTGTCGCCCCTGGGGAACCGGCCCGACCAGCGCAGCCGCTACGCCTTCCACCGGGCCGCGGCCCACAACATCGTGGGGGCGGCGCAGGACGTGGTGCGGCTGCTGCGGGGGCGCAAGGGCGACCATCGCTCGCACCTCGACTGCGAGTGGGTCTGGGAGGGGCACGAGCCCATGCCGGACCCCGCCCACCTGCTCGATCCCGCGGCGTGGAGCGTGCACGTCGAAGCCATGGTGGAGGGGACGCTGGACGACGTGCGCCTGCGAAAAGCGCTCGACGCGGTGTTCGGCCACCGCCCGGCCGAGCACGACCTCCTGCGGGTGGTCGAGTGCCCCGACGACGGCGCCCTCGACCGGGCCCGGGCCGACCTGCTGGCCGAGCCGGTGGCCATGAGCGAGTGGCCCCCGCTGCGGGTCCTCCTGGCCCACCGCCCCGGCGGCGACGTCCTGGCCCTCAACGTCAACCACGGTGCGGCCGACGGGTTCGCGGCCATGACCGCGCTGCGGTCGATCGCCGCCGCCTACGGCGAGGGAGCCGCTTCGGACCCCCCGCTCGACTTCCTGTCCGTGAACGACCTCCCCGTGCGCCCGGCGTCGGCCCCGGTCTCGAAGGTGAGCGGCTGGTACAAGGCCGGGGTCGAGCAGCTGCGGGACTGGCTGGCCCGCCCGGCCCGCCTCGCTTCCGAGCATCCTGAAGACGAGCCGGGGTACGGCTTCCACTTCGTCCGCCTGTCGGTGGAGGACACCCGCCGGGTGGCCAACGTCCACCGGCAGGGGACGGCCCGCAACGTGCTCCTCGCCGGCCTCCACCTGGCCATCGGCGAGTGGAACCTGGCCCACGGCACGCCCGGTCGCCGGGTCGGTGTGCTGATCCCCGTCGACCTCCGGCCGCCGGACTGGCCGGCCGAGCGGATCGGCAACTTCTGCGTGACCGCCCGGGTGTCGACCAGCCGCCGCCACCGGTCGGGACCGCGAGCCGCCCTCAAGGAGATCACCGCCCAGAAGACCCGCAACAAGCGCTTCCGGACGGGAGTCGCCCTGCTGGCCGCCCTCGACCGCACCGGCCTGCTGTCGCTGTGGGCCAAGCAGTCCCTCGTCGTCCTCCAGCCCCTCACCCGGAACAAAGAAGTCGACACCGCCATGCTGGCCAACGTCGGTTGGTTGGAGGAACCGCCGTCGTTCGGGGCCGAGGCGGGCGAGACCACCGACGTGTGGTTCTCCTCGCCGGCCCGTACCCCCGAGTGCCTGTGCATCGGGGCGGTGACCGTCGCCGGCCGCCTCCACCTCACGTTCCGCTACCCGCACCGGCTGTTCGGGCCCGAGGCCGGCCGCCGCTTCGCCGAGTCCTACGTCGACCACGTCGTCGAGGTGGCCGAGCGCCGCTGGTGACGACGGTGACCGGTCGAGCGGGGCCCGCTCACGCCGCTCTTAGTCGTTGTCGATCATGTAGTCGTTGGACTGGTAGTACTCGAACTGCTCCATGAAGCCGTCGAAGTCGTAGGTGACGAGCTCGTCGCCCTCCCACTTCGCCCCCATCTCCTGGGCATCCTCGATGTCGTTCAGGTCGGCCGGCGCCTTCTCGCTCCAGCGGATCTTCACCATCGAGGACGAGCCCTTGCGGCCCAGCACGACCCGTTCGCCCATTCTCTCTGCCTCCTATGGCTGCCTCAGTCGAGCTCGAACGTACCCCCCGTGCGCCAGTAGAACCCGTCCCGGCGCTCCAGGAGCTCCTCTTCCACCAGGTACCGGCGCAGGGCGGCGTAGTCCACGTGGAACCGCCCGAGGACGTAGTTGACCTGCTCCTCGGGATAGAGCCGGCCCGGCTCGAACTGCCCGGCCAGGAAGTCCAGGACCACCAGCCGCTTGGACCGGGTGGCCGGGATGTGGCTGAGCCGGCCGTCGAGCAGGTAGTTGCGCAGGACCTGGGCCTGGTCGGCCGTCGCCCCCAGCTCCTCCGGCCGGGGCTGGGGCCGCTCGGCCGCCGCCCGCCGGGCTGCCTCCTTGATCCGCTCGCCGGCCACCCGCAGCCGGCCGTCCGGGGTGGCCTCGACCAGGCCGCCGCGCATGAGGCGGTCGAGGCCTTTGCGGACGGTCTTGGCCGCCAGCCCCGTCCGGGCGACGATCTGAGGCTCGTCGGTGGCGCCGAGGGCGATGGCCGCCACCACCTTCAGCCGGCTCTCCTCGGCGAGGAGGCCGACGAGGGCTTCTGGGCCGGCGTCGCTCATCTACCGCAGCGTACCGGCGACCTTCTGCCCCCTCAGGCCACCTCGACCAGGGGCTGGTCCGTCTCGGTCGTCCGGGGACTGCGGAACCGGAAGTAGGCCCAGAAGGCGACTGAGAAGAGGGCGAAGACGACGAACAGGGCGATGACGATGGCCGTCGGCGAGTGGGTCGTGTCGGCGACGTACCCGGTACTCGGGCGCAGGAGGATGTGGACGAAGGCCATCTGGGTCAGGACGAAGAGCACGACCCATCCCGCCTTGCTCCAGGTCCGCACGTCGCTCCCCCCCAGGAACCGCAGGGGCAGCATCCCGATAACCAGGCTGTCGAGCCCGCACCAGAAGATGCCGCCGAGCATGGCCTCGAGGATGAGCAGGGCCAGGGAGGTACCGGGCTTGTCGGCCGCAGCGGAGACGGGCGCCATGGCCAGCCACGCCGTCACGCTGAGGGCCAGGACCACGACCACCGACACCGCGGTCAGCCGGCCCTTGACCGCATCGGCGATCTGGCGACGGAAGGCCAGCCCGGCGACCAGCCCGTAGAAGTACCCGGGCAGGAAGTGGACGACCCGGGAGAGGATCACGCACGCCACGCCGATGAGGATGGTGCCCGGAAGGATGACCAGCCGGCCCCAGTCGCCGTAGTTGTGCCGGACCCAGGCCAGCGAAGGGATGTCGTAGGCCAGGGTGATGATGCCGATGGCGACGGTCAGGCCGAGCGCCGCGCCCAAGCCCGACCGGTCGAACGTGAACGCCGGGTTCAGGAGCGAAACGAGGACTCCTCCGACCAACAGGAAGGCGGCGAACGGCAGGAACTGACTACGCCCGCTGCGGTCCTCCGGCCGCTTGGGTCCGAGCCCGAACCAGCTGCGCACCTCGTCGTAGTGGGTCTCGAGCGTGGTGTTGAACAGCTCGCCCGGGAAGGCGATGAGGAGGAGCATGCCCGCCACCACCGCGGCGCTGGCCAGCAGGGCCCCGGGGCTGAAGTCGACGTCGTCCGGCCGGGGCAGGGAGCTGACCAGGGCGACCCGGTGGTTGTCCGAGTCCATGACCTGGAAGGTGGACGCCTGGACGACCGGGTTGCCGGACGAGTTGCAGGAGCTGGTCACCTGGTGCGGCCCGGGCTTGGCCTCGCCGGGCACCCGCAGGCGGTTCGCGGCCAGGGTGCCGGCGCTGTCCGGCTTGGCCGTGCCGATCCGGGTGCCGTCGAAGAAGATGTAGACGGTGTCGCAGTCGGCCGGGTAGCCCGTGCCCGCCACCCGCAGGCCCGCCCCGGGCGGGCCCTGGCTGTCCCCCTCGGTCGACACCGCCCGGAGGCTCCCGGGGCCCGAGTCGTTGGGCGGGGACGGGGGCGGAGTCTGGGCGGCGACCAGCGGTCCGTCCGGGCCGGTAGAGGGCGGGGTGGTCGTGGTCGTCGTCGAGGTCGAGGTCGACGTGGAGGTGGACGTGGACGTGGGGGTCGACGTGGCCCGGGTGGTGGGCGTGGTGAACCCGCCGGACGTGGTTGCCGTCGACGTGTCCTCCGCGGCCGTCGTCGGGACCGGCTCAGGGGCGGCCGTCGTGGGGGGCGTCGTGGTAGGGGGCGTCGTGGTGGGCGTGGTGGTCGTCGGCGGGATGGTGGTGGTGGTGGGCGGGGCCGCCGTTGTCGTCGTCGTCGGCCGGATTGTCGTGGTGGTCGCCGGGACCGTGGTCGTCGTCCCGTCCGGCGGGTCTGTGTCCGGCTGGGTCGTCGTGGTGGTGGACGGGGGGACAGGCGTGGTCGTCGTCGTGGTCGGCGCGACCGTCGTCGTCGTCGTGGTCGGCGGGAGCGTGGTCGTGGTCGGCGGGAGCGTCGTCGTGGTCGTGGTTGTGGTCGTGGTGGGAGGCGCGTTGTACGTGAAGCGAGCAGCCGTGTTGGTCGCGCTGGTGCCGGCCGGGGTGGTGACCCTGACGTCGACGGTCCCGCTACCCGGAGGCGAAGTGGCCGTGATCTGGGTGTCGGAGTTGACCGTGACGTTGGTCGCCGGGTTCGAGCCAAAGTTGACCGCCGTGGCCCCGGTGAACCCGGTCCCCGTGATCGTGACGACCGTGCCGCCGGCAGCGGGGCCGGACGTCGGGCTCAGGCCGGTGACGGTGGGGGCCTGCGGGGCGGCGGTGTAGGTGAACTGGTCGGCGGCGGTAATCGGGCTGGTCCCGGCCGGGGTGGTCACCCTGACGTCGACGGTCCCGCTACCCGGAGGCGAAGTGGCCGTGATCTGGGTGTCGGAGTTGACCGTGACGTTGGTCGCCGGGTTCGAGCCAAAGTTGACCGCCGTGGCCCCGGTGAACCCGGTCCCCGTGATCGTGACGACCGTGCCGCCGGCGGCGGGGCCGGACGTCGGGCTCAGGCCGGTGACGGTGGGGGCCTGCGGGGCGGCGGTGTAGGTGAACTGGTCGGCGGCGGTAATCGGGCTGGTCCCGGCCGGGGTGGTCACCCTGACGTCGACCGTGCCGGTCCCTGCGGGCGAGGTAGCCGTGATGTGCGTGTCGGAGTTGACGGTGACGTTGGTGGCCGGGCTGGAGCCGAAGTTGACCGCGGTGGCCCCGGTGAACCCGGTCCCGGTGATCGTGACGACCGTCCCACCCGTGCCCGGGCCGGACGTGGGGCTCAAGCCGGTGACCGACGGTGCACCGGTGTAGGTGAACTGGTCGGCGGCGGTGATGGGGCTGGTCCCGCCCGGGGTGGTGACCCGGACGTCGACCGTGCCGGTCCCCGCGGGCGAGGTGGCCGTGATCTGGGTGTCGGAGTTCACGGTGACGTTGGTGGCGGCGTTCGACCCGAAGTTGACCGCGGTGGCCCCGGTGAAGCCGGTCCCGGTGATCGTGACGACCGTCCCACCCGTGCCCGGGCCGGACGTGGGGCTCAACCCCGTGACCGATGGCGCACCGGTGTAGGTGAACTGGTCGGCGGCGGTGATCGGGCTGGTCCCACTCGGGGTGACGACCCGGACGTCCACCGTCCCGGTACCCGCGGGCGAGGTGGCAGTGATCTGGGTGTCGGAGTTGACGGTGACGTTGGTGGCGGCGTTCGACCCGAAGTTGACCGCGGTGGCCCCGGTGAAGCCGGTCCCGGTGATCGTGACGACCGTCCCACCCGTGCCCGGGCCGGACGTGGGGCTCAACCCCGTGACCGATGGCGCACCGGTGTAGGTGAACTGGTCGGCGGCGGTGATCGGGCTGGTCCCACTCGGGGTGACGACCCGGACGTCCACCGTCCCGGTACCCGCGGGCGAGGTGGCAGTGATCTGGGTGTCGGAGTTGACGGTGACGTTGGTGGCGGCGTTCGACCCAAAGTTGACCGCGGTGGCCCCGGTGAAGCCGGTCCCGGTGATGGTGACGACCGTGCCACCCGCGGCCGGGCCCGAGGTCGGAGAAAGCCCGGTCACGGAGGGAGCCGGGGTGTAGGTGAACTGGTCGGCGGCGGTGATCGGGCTGGTCCCGCCCGGGGCGGTGACCCGGACGTCGACCGTGCCGGTCCCCGCGGGCGAGGTGGCCGTGATCTGGGTGTCGGAGTTGACGGTGACGTTGGTGGCGGCGTTCGACCCGAAGTTGACCGCGGTGGCCCCGGTGAAGCCGGTCCCGGTGATGGTGACGACCGTGCCACCCGCGGCCGGTCCCGAGGTCGGCGACAGGCCGGTCACGCTCGGGACGGGCGCGCCCGTGTAGGTGAACTGGTCGGCGGCGGACGTGGCGCTCTCCCCGCCCGGAGTGTTCACGATGACGTCGACCGTGCCGGCGCCGGCCGGGGAGACGGCGGTGATCTGGGTGTCGGACACCACGTTGAAGCTGGCGGCCGGGTTCTGGCCGAACTGGACCCCGGTGGCCCCGGTGAAGCCGGTCCCGGTGATGGTGACGGACGTCCCTCCGGCCACCGGGCCCGAGGTCGGGCTGATCCCCGTGACCGAGGGCACGGGCGGGATGGGGCTGGTGTAGGGGGCGGAGGCGACGAGGCCGCGGTCGGAGCTGGTCGAGACGGACAAGGTGCCCGAGGGCGGGTTGGTGACGTCCTGGATGCGGATGGTCAGGCGGTCACCCGCCCGGACGGGCACGCCCTCGTTGAGGCCGATGGTCAGCGTGGCCCCACCGTTGGACGTGAAGCCGGTGCAGGTGGCCACGTCCTGGCCGGTGGTGTCGTTGTGGACGCTGACCTCGCAACCCGTGCCCAACACGGTGCCGGCCGGTGCGGTGACGGTGATCGTGCCCCCGTCCGGGCTGAGCTGGCCGGTGGAGGAGACGGTGAAGCTCACCCGGTACTCGACGCCGGTGGCCCCGGGCGTGAGGCTCGACGCCGCGGTGGTCACGTTGGAGACGTTCTGGTTGGCCGTGATGGTGAAGGACGGGGAAGCGACCGGGGTGCGGTCCGAGCTGGTGGACACCGACACGGTGTGGGTGCCGGCCGGCGGGTTGGTGACCCGGTGGACGTCGATGGTCAGGTGGTCGCCGGCATTGACCGGCACCCCCTCGTTGAGGGCGATCGTCAGCGTGGCCCCACCGTTGGACGTGAAGCCGGTGCAGGTGGCCACGTCCTGGCCGGTGGTGTCGTTGTGGACGCTGACCTCACAGCCCGTCCCCCACACCGTGCCAGCCGGGCCGCTGAGCACGATGTTGCCGCCGTCGGGGCTGAGCTCGCCGGTGGAGGAGACGGTGAAGCCGATGTCGTTGTACTCGACCCCGGTGGCCCCCGCCGCGGTCGTCGAGATCGTCGGGGCGGTGACGCCCGAGACGTTCTGCTGGGCGGTGATCGTGTAGGGGCCTGAGGCGACCGGGGTGCGGTCCGAGCTGGTGGACACCGACACGGTGTGGGTGCCGGCCGGTGGGTTGGTGACCCGGTGGACGTCGATGGTGAGGTGGTCGCCGGCGTTGACCGGGACCCCCTCGTTCAGGTTGATGGTCAGGGTGGCCCCACCGTTGGACGTGAAGCCGGTGCAGGTGGCCACGTACTGGCCGGTGGTGTCGTTGTGGACGCTGACCTCACAGCCGGTCCCCCACACCGTCCCGGCCGGGCCGGTGAGCACGATGTTGCCGCCGTCGGGGCTCAGCTGGCCGGTGGAGGAGACGGTGAAGCCGATGTCGTTGTACTCCACCCCGGTGGAGCCGGCCGCGGTGTTCGACAGCGTGGGCGCGGTCACGCCCGA
>JBOGIE010000014.1:0-19422 GCA_050742435.1 Acidimicrobiales bacterium
TCGTCGACGAACGTCCACACCAGGTGGTCGATGCCGAGGACGTGGGCCACCCGCCGGGCGTCGTCGATCTCGGCGACGGAGCAGCACCCCGCATCGGTGGGGTTGTCCCAGAGCCGCAGGGTGACGCCGGTGACGTCGTGGCCCTCCTCCGCCAGCAGGGCGGCCGCCACCGACGAATCGACGCCGCCCGACATGGCGGCGAGGACCCTCATCCCTCTCGGAGGCGGGCCACCGCCCGGGGGATCGCCTCGAGGGCCAGGTCGACGTGGGCCTCCGTGGTCCCGGGGCCCAGTGAGAGGCGCAGCGCGCCCAGCGCCCGGTCGCGGCTGAGGCCCATGGCCGCCAGCACGTGGGACGGGTCGACCGCCCCGCTGGCGCACGCCGACCCGGCCGAGGCGTAGACGCCGGCGGCATCCAGCAGGACCAGCAGGGACTCCGACTCGACGCCCTCGAAGGACAGGTGGCAGTTCCCGGCGATCTTGGTGGCCCGGTCGCCCGTCTCGGTGCAGCCGGGGACCGTGGTCAGCAGGCCGTCGGCCAGGCGGTCGCGCAGCGCCCGCACCCGGGCCACCGTGGCCTCCCGCCGGTCGACGGTGGCCCGCATGGCCGCGGCCATGGCGACGATGCCCGCCACGTTGTGGGTGCCGCTGCGACGGTCGTGCTCCTGGCCGCCCCCGTGGATGATCGCCTTGACCTTCACGCCCTGGCGCACGACGAGGGCGCCGACCCCCTTGGGCCCGCCGAACTTGTGGGCGCTGACCGCCACCAGGTCGGCGGCCGCCGCCTCGGCGGCCACGTCGAGCCAGGAGAAGGCCTGCACCGCGTCGGTGTGCACCACCGCCTGCGGCGCCCGCTCGCGGACGAGGGCGGCCACGTCGGCCAGCGGCTCGATCGTCCCCACCTCGTTGTTGGCCAGCATGACCGAGACCACCGATACCGACGGGTCGAGGAGCTCGGCCAGGCGGTCGAGGTCGACGACGCCGTCGGCATCGACCGGCGCCAGCCGGTTGTCGCCCAGGGCCTCGCAGGCGTGGAGCACGGCGTGGTGCTCGACGGTCGAGCACACGGTCGGCCCGGGGCGGACGGCGGCGGCGCCGAGGATGGCCAGGTTGTCGGCCTCGGTGCCGCCGCCGGTGAACACCACCTCGGCCGGCCGGGCCCCCAGGCATTCGGCCACGGTGTCGCGGGCCTCGTCGAGGGCCTTGCGGGCCTCGCGGGACACGGCGTGGGACCCGGACGGGTTGCCGAACCGCTCGCTGAGGAACGGCAGCATGGCCTCCACCGCCTCCGGAAGCATGGGCGTGGTCGCAGCGTTATCCAGGTAGGCGGCCATGCTCTTAGGGTAGGCGTCGCCGTGCTCTACGACGACCGGCGGGCCGACGCCTACGACGACCGCTACCCGGAGCGCTTCGCCGAGGCGCACGAGGTCGTCGCCTTCCTCGCCGGCCTCCGCCGGCCGCCCGGTCCGGTGCTCGAGCTCGGCATCGGCACCGGCCGCCTGGCCCTCCCCCTGGCCGCCCGTGGGGTCGACGTCCGTGGCATCGACGCCTCGCCGGCCATGGTGGAGCGGCTACGGGCCAAGCCCGGGGGCGACCGTATCCCCGTCGTGATCGGCGACTTCGCCGGCGTCGGCACCCTCGTCGACGGCCGGTACGCCATGGCCTTCCTCGCCTTCAACACTCTTTTCGAGCTGGAGTCCCAGGACGAGCAGGTCCGCTGCTTCCACGGGGTGGCCGCCCGGCTGGTGGAGGGCGGGGTCTTCGTGGTCGAGGCCATGGCCCCCGACCTCTCCGACCCGGGCGACCGCGTCCACGTGGTGGCGGTCGAGGACGATGCCGTCCGCTTCCAGGTCACCCGCCACGACCCGCTGGCCCAGGTCGTCACCGGCCAGACCGTGACCCTGAGCGACAAGGGCGGGGTGGAGCTGTGGCCGTGGTCGATCCGCTACGCCACCGTGCCCGAAATCGACCTCATGGCCCGGGTGGCCGGCCTCCGCCTACGGGAGCGGTACGGGGGCTGGTCGGGCCAGCCCTTCACCACGGCCAGCGTCCGTCACGTGTCGGTCTACGAGCGCCCGCCCCGTTCTGGCTGCACGTAACCCCCCTATGCGCGGGTAACTGCAGCCAGTACGAAAGAGGGGTCAGCGGTTGACCAGCCAGACGACGCTCAGGGCAGGGAGGTCGATGGTCAACGACTGGTCGAAGCCGTGCCAGGCCGAGGGCTCGGTCGACCGGGAGCCGCCGTTGACCATGGTGGTGTCGAGCACCACCTCCCAGTCGCCGGGCTTGGGCACGCCGATGCGGTAGCCGGACCGGTCGGAGCCGGAGAGGTTGGCCACGCAGGCCAGCGACCGGCTGCGGTCGGCGGAGAACCGGACGAAGGAGAGGACGTTCTGGTCGGCGTCGTTGGCGTCGATCCACTCGAAGCCCGAGCCCTCGAAGTCGACCTCCCACAGGGCGGGCTCGTCCCGGTAGAGCCGGTTGAGCTCCCGGACCAGCTGCTGCACCCCCCGGTGGCCAGGATCGCCGAGCAGGTCCCAGTCCAGGCTGCGGTCGTTCGACCACTCGCGCTCCTGGGCGATCTCGCCGCCCATGAACAGCAGCTGCTTGCCCGGATGGGCCCACATCCACGCCAGCAGGCAGCGCAGGTTGGCCAGCTTGGACCCCTTGTCGCCCGGCATCTTGTTGAGCAGCGACCCCTTGCCGTGCACCACCTCGTCGTGGCTGAGGGGCAGGACGAAGTTCTCGGAGAAGGCGTAGAGCAGGCCGAAGGTCAGCTGGTGGTGGTGATGGCGGCGGTGGACCGGCTCCTTGGAGAAGTAGGTGAGGGTGTCGTGCATCCAGCCCATGTTCCACTTGAACCCGAAGCCGAGCCCGCCCAGGTGGACGGGCCGGGACACGCCCGGCCACGAGGTCGACTCCTCGGCGATGGTGAGGACGCCCGGGTGCTCGGCGTGGACGACGGTGTTGAGCTGGCGCAGGAACTCGACGGCTTCCAGGTTCTCCCGCCCGCCGTGCTTGTTCGGCACCCACTGCCCTTCCTCGCGGGAGTAGTCCAGGTAGAGCATGGAGGCCACCGCGTCGACCCGCAGCCCGTCGATGTGGAGCTCCTCGATCCAGTACAGGGCGTTGGCCAGCAGGAAGTTGGCGACCTCGTGGCGCCCGAAGTTGAAGACGAGCGTCCCCCAGTCGGGGTGCTCGCCCTGGCGGGGATCGGCGTGCTCGTAGAGGGCGGTGCCGTCGAAGCGGGCGAGGGCGAAGGCGTCCTTGGGGAAGTGGGCGGGGACCCAGTCGACGATCACCCCGATGCCCGCCTGGTGCAGGGCGTCGACCAGGTAGCGGAAGTCGTCGGGCGTGCCGAAGCGGGCGGTGGGCGCGTAGTACGACGTGACCTGGTAGCCCCAGGAGCCGCCGAAGGGGTGTTCGGCCACGGGCAGGAACTCCACGTGGGTGAAGCCCATCTCGTTCAGGTAGGCGGGCAGCTGCTCGGCCAGTTCCCGGTAGGTGAGCGGGCGGTCGCCCTCCTCGGGCACGTGGCGCCACGATTCCAGGTGGCACTCGTAGACCGACATGGGGCTGGTCCACGGGTTGGCCTCGCCCCGGCGCTGCAGCCACTCGGTGTCGCCCCAGTCGTAGGACGACTCCCACACCACGCTGGCCGTCTCCGGCGGGGCCTGGGTGGCGGTGGCCAGGGGGTCGGCCTTCAACGTGAGCTGGCCCTCGGCGGTCATGATCTCGTACTTGTACCGGGATCCGTGGCCGACGCCGGGGATGAAGAGCTCCCACACGCCGGAGGAGCCGATGCGCCGCATGGGGTGCTGGCGACCGTCCCAGCTGTTGCAGTCCCCCACCACCCGCACGCTGCGGGCGTTGGGGGCCCACACCGCGAACGAGGTGCCGGCCACCTCCTGGTGGACCAGCGGATGGGCGCCCAGGCGGTTCCAGAGGCGCTCGTGGCGGCCCTCACCGAGCAGGTACAGGTCGACGTCGCCCAGCGTGGGCCAGAAGCGGTAGGGGTCGTCGACCAGCCAGGTGTCGCCGCCCGCGTAGGTCACGTCGAGGCGGTAGTCGGTGGTCCCCGGCTTGACCTTGGCGACGAACACCCCTGCCGGGTGCTCCTGCTCCATCGGCACCCGCCCGCCGTCGGGCAGGACGAGCGTGACCGACGAGGCGTCGGGGCGCCAGGCCCGCACCACGTCGCCGTGCGGTCCCAGCAGGCGGTGAGGGTCACCGTCGGTGCCGTCCACCAACGGTTGCAGATCGACAGTCGTAGAAACGCTCACGGGACTCCCGTCAGTCGGCGCAGGGCGGAGAGCGGGATGCCCTCCCAGTCGGGGCGGTACGCCCGCTCGTAGCCCAGCTCGTACACGGCCTTCTCCAGCTCGAACGCGGCCAGCACCGCGTCCACGCACTCGGGGTCGGGCGGGAGGATGCCGGCCGGACCGGCGGCCCGCAGGTAGCCCCGCAGGAAGGCCTGGCGGTTGCGGTCCTCCCACGCCAGGGCCAGATCCTTCAGTGCCTCCATGCCCCGTTCCGTGCGGGCGACGGCGGACGCGTAGTGGAACGATCGCAGCATGCCGGCCACGTCCTTGAGGGGCGACGACGGCCGGCGGCGCTCCTCCAGCGGCCGGGCCGGCTCGCCCTCGAAGTCGAGGACGTACCAGCCGGCGTCGGTGCGCAAGACCTGGCCCAGGTGGTAGTCGCCGTGGACCCGGATGGCGTAGCCGGGGTCGAGGTTCGCCAGCTGATCGAGGATGGCCTGGGCGCCCCGCCGGTCGATGTCGTCGGGGCCGAGCACGGCCAGCTGCTTCTCGATCGACGCCGCCCACGCCCCCGAGTCGGCGTGGTGGCGGCCGAAGGCGTCGGCCAGGGCGACGTGCATCTCGCCGGTCACCGCGCCCAGCCGGGCCGCCTCGCCCGAGAAGTCGCCGCCGGCCTGACCGGGGTCGGGCGGCGGGGGTGGGGCGTCGAGGTTGATGACCGGTATCGAGGCCGTGTCGTGCATCCCGAACAGGTCGCGCAGCGAGGTCAGGGCCAGCGCCCACCCCTCGACCGCACCGGCCAGGAAGGGCTGCAGGATGGCCAGGTCGTAGTCGCCCGACCGCAGGGTGGCCAGCGGTTCGGCCACGTTGGAGAACCCCTCGGCGGCCAGCGCCTCGGTGATCTCGACTTCGGGGTTGTGCCCGGGCTGGACGCGCCGGAAGAGCTTGAGGATGATGCGCTCGTCGTAGACGAGCGACGTGTTGGACTGCTCGGCGCCCATGACCCGTGACCGCTCGGCCTTCTCGTGGGGCGCCACCGCGTCGAGGATGACCAGGGCCAGATCGGGGTCGTACACCCCGTCGTAGGCGATGCCGTCGCCCTGGTGGGTTCCGACGTCGGCTATCATGGCCGCGTCGTGCCCCCGCAGGAACTCGGGGTGCTCGTCGCGGCTCCGCACTCCCACCACGGCCTGGTAGGCGGCGCCGTCGGCGTCGAGCAGCAGGCGGATGAGCACGGGGAAGCGGTCGCCCCGGATCTCCTGGTCGAGGATGGTCAGCGACGCCGGCTCCACCTGGCCGAGGTACCACCGCTGCCTGGGCAGCCAGGCGGCGAGGGCGGGCAGGAGGCCGGGAACGTCGATCATGAGCCTGTCGGGGGGTCGACCAGCTCGAACCAGTAGAAGCCGTGGCTGCCCAGGGTCAGCAGGTACGGCAGCTCGCCGATGGCCGGGAACGGCACCCGTCCGAAGAGCTCGACGGGGATCTTCCCGGACAGGCGAGCCAGCTGGAGCTCGACCGGCTGGGCGAATCGGCTGAGGTTGTTGACGCAGAGCACGATGCAGTCTCCGAACTGTCGGAGGAAGGCCAGGACCGACGGGTTCTCCGCCGAGAGGATGTCGAGGCTGCCCAATCCGAACGCCTCGCCGTGCTGGCGGCGAACCTGGAGGACCCGCTGCATCCAGTGTAGGAACGATCCGGGGTCCCGCTGTTCAGCTTCCACGTTGACGGCCTGGTAGCCGTACACCGGGTCCATGAGCGGGGGCAGGTAGAGCTGGGCGAAGTCGGCCTTGCTGAACCCCGCGTTGCGGTCCGGCGTCCACTGCATGGGCGTGCGCACGCCGTCGCGGTCGCCCAGGTAGATGTTGTCGCCCATGCCGATCTCGTCGCCGTAGTACAGGACGGGGCTCCCCGGAAGGCTGAACAGCAGGGCGTGGAGCAGTTGGGACACGCCGCGGTCGTTGTCGACGAGTGGGGCCAGGCGCCGGCCGATGCCGATGTTCCGCTTCATGCGCGGGTCCTTGGCGTACTCGTTGTACATGTAGTCCCGCTCGTCGTCGGTGACCATCTCCAGGGTCAGCTCGTCGTGGTTGCGCAGGAAGATGCCCCACTGGCACCCGCCCGGGATCTCGGGTGTCTGGGCCAGGATCTCGGTGACCGGGTACCGCTGCTCCCGCCGCACGGCCATGAACATGCGGGGCATGAGCGGGAAGTGGAAGCACATGTGGCACTCGTCGCCGTCGCCGTAGTAGTCGACGACGTCGGCCGGCCACTGGTTGGCCTCGGCCAGCATGACGGTGCCCGGGTGGGTGCTGTCGACCTCCTTGCGCAGCCGCTTGAGGAACTCGTGGGTCTCGGGCAGGTTCTCGCCGTTGGTCCCGTCGCGCTCGATCAGGTACGGCACCGCGTCGAGCCGGAAGCCGTCGAGGCCGAGGTCGAGCCAGAAGCGGACCACGTCGAGCATGGCCTGCTGGACCTCGGGATTGTCGTAGTTCAGGTCGGGTTGGTGGCTGAAGAAGCGGTGCCAGTAGTACTGCTGGCGGACGGGATCCCACGCCCAGTTCGACCGCTCGGTGTCGACGAAGATGATGCGGGCGTCCGGGTAGCGGGTGTCGTCGTCGCTCCAGACGTACCAGTCGGCCTTGGGGTTGGTGCGGTCCTGCCGCGACTCCTGGAACCAGGGGTGCTGGTCGCTGGTGTGGTTCATGACCAGGTCGGCGATGATCCGCAGGCCCCGCCGGTGGCACTCCTCGACCAGCTCCACCACGTCGCCCAGGTCGCCGTACTCGGGAAGGATCGAATAGAAGTCGCTGATGTCGTAGCCGCCGTCGCGCAGGGGCGACTGGTAAAAGGGCAGGAGCCAGATGCAGTCCGCCCCCAACCACTGGATGTGGTCCAGCCGCTCGGTGATCCCCCGCAGGTCGCCCGACCCGTCGTTGTTGGCGTCGAAGAACCCTCGGACCAGCACCTCGTAGAAGACGGCCCGCTGGTACCAGGGTGTCTCGCTCACAGTGTCTCCTGGTCGCTGCGCTCCCTCACAGGGCGTCGGGCGGGGCGGTCAAAGGCGTGAGGTGCAGGACGTGGCCGGGTTGGAAAAGGGGGTCGAGGCGAACGTACTGCGAGGCGCCGTACCAGATCCAGGAGGCCCCGGTGAGCTCGTCGTAGACCTGGATGGGCGCGTCGGCCGGCAGGCCCAGGGCGTCCAGGTCGAGCTGGATGGTGTCCTCGTGCCACGAATGAGGGTCGAGGTTGGCCACGATCAGCATGCGGTCGTCGCTCCCGCCGTTCAAGGACACGGTCTTGGACCACACGAGGATCTGGTGGTAGTTCGACTGGTGGAACCGGATGTTGCGCAGCTCGGCGAAGGCAGGATGGCGGCGCCGGATGTCGTTCAGCTTGGTGACGAACGGCGCCAGCGAGTCGCTGCGCTGCCAGTCCCGCCGCTTGATCTCGTACTTCTCGGAGTGCAGGTACTCCTCGTTGCCCGGCGACGCCGGCTCGTTCTCGTACAGCTCGTAGCCGCTGTACATGCCGTAGCTGGGGACCAGGGTGGCGGCCAGCAGCAGGCGCAACCGGAAGGCGGACGGCGGCCCGTTCCGCAGGGGCCCGGACAGGATGTCGGGCGTGTTGGGCCAGAAGTTGGGCCGCATGTAGTCGGCCTTGGGGCCGTGGGCCAGCTCCTCGAGGTACTCGACGAACTCGTCGCGGGTGTTGCGCCACGTGAAGTAGGTGTAGCTCTGGCTGAACCCCACCTCGGCCAGCTTGGCCATCATCTTGGGACGGGTGAACGCCTCGGCCAGGAAGAGCGTCTCGGGATGGGTCTTCCGGATCTCGGGGATCATCCACTCCCAGAAGGCCAGGGGCTTGGTGTGGGGGTTGTCGACCCGGAAGATGCGCACGCCGTGGCCGATCCAGAAGTCGAGGATCTCCTTGCACGCCTGCCACAGGGCCTGGCGGGCGTTGTCGTCGGCCGGCCAGAAGTTGATCGGGTAGATGTCCTGGTACTTCTTGGGCGGGTTCTCGGCGTACTTGATCGTGCCGTCCGGGCGGCGGTGGAACCACTCGGGATGCTCGGTCACCCACGGGTGGTCCGGCGAGCACTGCAGGGCGTAGTCGAGGGCGACCTCCATGCCCAGCTTCTCGGCCGCGGCCACGAAGGCGTCGAAGTCCTCCATGGTGCCCAGGCTCGGCTCGAGCGCGGTGTGCCCGCCCAGCTCGTTGCCGATGGCCCACGGGCTGCCGGGGTCCTTCCTGCCGGCGACGAGGGTGTTGTTCGGCCCCTTGCGGTGCGACCGGCCGATGGGATGGACCGGAGGCAGGTAGACGATGTCGAAGCCCATGGCGGCGACATCGGGAAGCCGGGTGCGCGCCGCCCGCTTGAGCCCTCCCTCGGAGCGGGGGAAGAGCTCGTACCAGGCGCCGAAGAGGGCGCGCTCGCGGTCGACCCAGAGCGGAAAGGGCTCGGTGCGGGTGAGGTCGGCCGGCTTCTTCCCTTCCTGCTGCGCCTGGTGCTCGAGGTCGACCTCCTGGAGCTCGACGGCGACGGGCTCCCCGGCCGCCTCCTTGACCTCGATGTCGTGGGCCAGGGTGGCCAGCCGGTCGGTCCAGGCCTCCACCACCAGCTCGTGCAGCCCGAGGGTGGTGGGCTCGATGACCGCCTCCCACCGGTCGTTGCCCAGGTGCTCCATGGGCGCCTCGCGCCACTTGTTCTCCCCCGCAGGTCGCCACTGCACCCGGGCGGCGAGGATGTCGTGGCCGTCGCGGAACACGTCGGCCGAGACCCGGACGGACTCGCCGATGACCGCCTTGGCCGGGTACCCCCCCGGAGTGCGCGGGCGCGGGTCGTCGATGACGATGCGACCGATCACCCCGATGGTGTACCCGGCTTTGCCGTCCGTGTCACATGCCCGGTTTCCCGCCACCTTTCTGGCCGCGACCCTCACCCGCTACCGTTTCGGGCCGATGAGGGCATTGCGCAGCTTCACCGTCCAGCCCCGGCTCCCCGAGCGGCTGGCGCCCCTCCAAGCCCTGGCCATGAACCTCCGGTGGTCGTGGGACGACCGTACCAAGGACCTGTTCCGCTGGGTCGACCCCGACGCGTGGGAGGCCACCGGCCACGATCCCATCCGGCTGCTGGCCGTCGTGGACCGGCCGCGGCTGGAGTCGCTGGTGGCCGACCGGGCCTTCCTCTCGTTCATGGAAGAGGTCCACGACGACCTGCGCCGCGATGTGGAGGCCGACCGCTGGTTCCAGGGCAGGGAGAGCGCCCTGCGGTCCGTCGCCTACTTCTCGCCGGAGTTCGGCATCGCCGAAGCCCTGCCTCAGTACTCGGGCGGCCTGGGCGTGCTGGCCGGCGACCACCTCAAGGCGGCCAGCGTGCTGGGCGTCCCCCTCGTGGGCGTCGGCCTCTTCTACCACCAGGGCTACTTCCGCCAGGAGCTGGAGGCGGACGGCTGGCAGCGGGAGCGCTACGTCGGCCTCGACCCTCACGTCATGGCCCTCACGCCGGTGGAGGACCGGCGGGTGCACGTCGACCTGGCCGGCACCACGCTGGTGGCCCGCATCTGGAAGGCCAGCGTGGGACGGGTGCCGCTGTACCTGCTCGACGCCGACGTCGAGGAGAACGAGGACGACTGCCGCACGGTCACCGACCGCCTCTACGGGGGCGACAGCGAGCACCGGCTGCGCCAGGAGATCCTCCTGGGCGTGGGCGGCGTGCGGGCGCTGGAGCTGGTCGGCCACGAGCCGCAGGTCTTCCATTCCAACGAGGGCCACGCCGGCTTCCTCGGCCTGGAGCGGGTGCGCCGGGCCATCCTCGACGACAAGCTGAGCTTCGCCGAGGCCGTCGAGGCGGTCCGGGCCGGCACGGTGTTCACCACCCACACGCCCGTGCCCGCGGGCATGGACCGCTTCCCCCGCCACCTCATGGAGAAGTACTTCAAGGGGTGGTCGGACGAGTGCGACGTCGACTTCAACCGGGTCATGGCCCTCGGGCACATGCCCGGCGAGCCGCCCGACGCCCCCTTCAACATGGCGGTCATGGGCCTGCGCCTGGCCGCCTCGGCCAACGCCGTCTCCAAGCTCCACGGGGTGGTCAGCCGCCAGATCTTCGCCCCGGTGTGGCCGGGCGTCCCGGTCGAGGAGCTGCCCATCCGCTCGGTCACCAACGGGGTGCACCCCCGCACGTGGGTGTCGGCCGAGATGCGCGACCTCTTCGACCGCCACGTCCTGCCCGAGTGGGCCCAGGCCGGCCCCGACCGCTGGGCCCGTATCGAGGACGCCGGCGACGACGAGCTGTGGCGGGCCCGCCAGCAGGCCCGCGAGCGCCTGGTCGCCTTCGTGCGCCGGCGCCTCCACCAGTCGGCTGTGGCCCGGGGACTTCCCGAGCCGGACGCCGCCTGGGCCGACGAGGCGTTCGACTCCGGGGTGCTCACGATCGGTTTTGCCCGGCGCTTCGCCCCCTACAAGCGGGCCACGTTGCTGCTGTCCCAGGGCGACCGGCTCAAGCGGCTGCTCCTCGACCCCGAGCGCCCGGTCCAGCTGCTCTTTGCCGGCAAGGCCCACCCGGCCGACGACCTGGGCAAGGACCTGATCCGCCAGGTCGTCCAGTTCTCGCGCCAGGAGGACGTCCGCCACCGCATGGCGTTCCTCGAGGACTACGACATGGCCCTGGCCCGCGTCATGCTCCAGGGCTGCGACGTCTGGCTCAACACCCCGCGGCGGCCGCTGGAGGCCTGCGGCACCAGCGGCGAGAAGGCGGCGCTCAACGGCGGCCTCAACTGCTCGATCCGCGACGGCTGGTGGGACGAGTACTTCGACGGCGAGAACGGCTGGGCCATCGCCTCCACCGAGGGCTGGGACGACCTGGGCCGCCGCGACCACGCCGAGGCGTCGAGCCTGTTCGACATCCTCGAGCGCCGGATCGTCCCCCTCTTCTACGAGCGGGCGCCCAACCGGCCGCCCCAGCGCTGGCTGCAGCGGGTCCGGCACTCGCTGCGCACCCTCGGCCCCGAGGTGTCGGCCAGCCGCATGGTGCGGGACTACGTGGAGGAGCTCTACGAGCCGGCCGCGGCCTCGGCCGACGTGATGTCCGGGGAGGGCCGCGAGCGGGCCAAGGCCCTGGCCGCCTGGAAGCAGCGGATCGTCGAGGGCTGGGCGGGCGTGGCCGTGGGCGAGATCCACAGCGAGAGCCAGGCCGTTGACCTGGGCCGGGACCGGGCGGTCACCGCCGAGGTGGTCCTGGGCTCCCTCGGCCCGGGCGACGTCGACGTCCAGCTGGTCCACGGCGCGGTCGGCCCCGCGGACGAGCTCACCGACACCGGGATCGCGTCCATGACCCTGAGGGACCAGCCCCACCGCGACGGGGGCTACGTCTACGATGGCAGCTTCACCTGCGACCGTGCCGGGCGCTACGGCTTCACCGTGCGGGTGGTCCCCTCACACCCCGACCTGTCGACGTTCGCCGAGCTGGGCCGGGTGGCCTGGGCGGTCCACACCACGCCGTCTCCCTAGCGGAAAGCTAGTGGCCGATCTCCATGAGGGGATCGTCCTGGGCTCCCAGGGCGACGATCTCGGTGACCCCGGGGACGCGGTCCTTGAGGATGCGCTCGATGCCGGCCTTGAGCGTCATCGTGGACGCCGGGCAGCTGCCGCAGGCCCCGACCAGTTCGATGTCGACCCGGCCGGTCTCCTCGTCGACGGCGACCAGCGTCATGTCGCCCCCGTCGGCCTGCAAGGCGGGACGGATGACCTCGATGGCCTCCACGAGCTGTTCCTGCATCGTCATGTCACCAACCTACAACCGCGACAAGGGGTAACTCCTTCCCGCGAGTAGGTTCGCCCTGCCGTGGCCCGAGTCGTCGTTCGATCGACAACGGACGCCGCCGGCCTGGCCGAGATCCTCCGGCCCCGCACCGACCTCCTCCTGGAGCGGGATCTGGGCGACGGCCGGTTCGAGGCCGAGACCGGCCCGGTCCGGTCCTACCTGCGCACCGTGGACGTGGTGCGGGGGACCGTCCCCGGCCAGGACGTACTCGTCACCCAGACCATCGACTTCCGCCTGGCCGTGCCCTACTGGGGCTGGCTGTTCGTCCTGCCGTTCAAGCATGCCCTCCGTCGCCCGGCCCGAGACCGGGCACCGTGGTGGGCCCCTCCCGCCCGCCTCGACGCCCGGGCCGCGTCGGTGCTCGGCACGCTGGCCCTGCTCACCGTCGCCTCGGGGTACCTGAACACCCTCTTCACCCAGACCATCCCCTTCGCCGGCGACGAGTTCGACGTAGGGAACTCGGCCCTGGGCGTGGCCGGCAGCGTGGTGCGGGTGGGAGGGCTGATCGCCCTGCTGGTCATGGTCCAGGCCGACCGGCGGGGCCGAAAAGCGGTGCTGGTGGCCGCCTCGGCCGCCGGGGCCCTGCTGGCCCTCACCGGGGCGCTGGCCCCGTCGCTGCCGTGGCTGACCGGTAGCCAGATGCTGGCCCGGGCCTTCGCCACCACCATCCTGATCCTCGTCACCATCGTGGCCGCCGAGGAGATGCCGGCCGGCTCGCGGGCCTACGCGGTGAGCCTGCTGGCCATGTCCAGCGGCCTGGGCGCGGGCGTGTGCGTAATCGGCCTTCGCCTGGCCGACCTGAGCACCCGCAGCTGGCGGCTCCTGTACCTCATCCCGCTGCTGGCCCTGCCCATCGTGGGCGCGGTCCGGCGCAACCTGCCCGAGAGCCGGCGCTTCGTGGTCCCCCACGTGCCGGGGGCCATGGCCGGCCACGGCGGCCGGCTGGTCCTGCTCGCCGCGTCCGGCGTGCTGGCCAACCTGTTCGTCGCCCCCAGCTCCCAGTTCGGCAACCAGTACCTGCGGACCGAGCGGGGCTTCAGCGGGGGCCGTATCGGCCTGCTGTCGGTCACCATCGGCACGCCCGCGGTGATCGGCATCGTGGCCGGTGGCCGGATCGCCGACGTGCGGGGCCGGCGCAGGGTCGCCGCCACCGCCCTCTTCTTCGGGACGCTGTGCACTGTCGGGTACTTCCACTCCCGCGGGTGGGTGATGTGGGTCGTCGCCACCGTGGGCACGGTGATCTCGGCCGCGGCCATCCCCGCTCTGGGCGTGTACGGGCCCGAGCTGTTCCCGACCGGCCTGCGGGGACGGGCCAACGGGTTGGTGGCCGTGTCCGCCCTGATCGGCAGCGCCAGCGGGCTCATCCTGTGCGGCGTGCTGGCCGACCACTTCGGTCGCATCGGCCCGGCCATGTCGATCCTGGCCGTGGGCCCGCTCCTGCTCGCCGTGCTCGTGCTCGCCGCCTACCCCGAGACCGCGGGGAGGGAGCTCGAGGAGCTCAACCCCGAGGACCGCCCGCCCCCACCACCGGATTAGCGCGCTCCCCGGGCCGCTCGGGCCAGGACCCAGTGCGTGACCGCTTCGGCCACCGGGCCGTCCTGGCCCCGCAGGCCGTGGTCGCCACCCTCGATCCGGACGTGGGTGACTGCGCCGGGGATGGCGGCCGCCGCCTCCTCCAGCTCCGCCGGGGTGGCGAAGGCGTCGCGGGTGCCGGACACGAACAGGCAGGGGACGTGGAGGGCGGGGAAGTGCTCGACCCGCCGCTGCTCCGGGCGCCCGGGCGGGTGGAGGGGGTAGCTGACCAGCACCAGGCCGGCGGCCGCCAGGCCCTCGGCCACCGCCACCGAGCACATGCGGCCACCGAACGACCGCCCGCCGAGGAGGAGCCGGTCGACGTCGAGGCCGGCGGCGCCTTCGGTGATGGCCTGCAGGACCCTGGGCCCGGGACGGGACGACGGCAGGTCGATGCGCTCGACGGCCACGCCGGCGGCGGCCAGGGCCTTGTCGATGGCGACCAGCTGCGAGTGGTCGCGGGTGGCGCTCGCTCCCGGAGTGAGGAGCACACCGGTGGTCATGGCAGGAGAATCCGCCGGGCTTCGGTCAGCTCGAGGATGCGCTGCCCGGCGCCCGCGTGCGCGGCCCCGTGGTCGGGGTGCGACTCCCGCAGCAGGGTCCGGAACCGCTGGAGGACCTCGTCCCGGCCGGGCTGGCCCTCGTCGGGGCCGAAGCCCAGCACTTCCAGGGCCCAGCGCTCGTCGGTCGAGAACCGCCGCCACCACGTGGGCGGCACCGACGTGAGGTCGGTGAGGTACGTGACCAGCTGCGGGCTCGGCCCCTCCTGCCAGCGGGCGGCCTTGCGCAGGACGGCGAACACCGCCGGTTGGGCGTCGGGGTGGAGGCGGGCGGCGGCGTAGGCGGCGCCGAGGATCTGGGGCACCGGCCGCCCCTCCCCCTCCAGCTCGAAGCGGACGTCGCCGAAGACGTCGTCGCCCGGATGGCCGGTCAGCTTGTGGCGGCTGCGGTCCAGGCCCACCACGTCGGTCTGGAAGCGATGGCGCAGGCGGGGCTGGGAGATGCGGCGACCGTGCTCCAGGTCGTCGAGCAGCCCCAGGTACGCGTCGCGCAGCTCGGTGTCGACCACGCCCAGGTGGGCGGCGACGATGCCGCCCAGCAGGATGCCGCCGTAGCCCGGCGCCGGCTCGGTCGGCAGCCAGTGCGGGCCCAGCGCCACCCGGCGGGTGGGGGCCACGGCCCGCGAGTGGCGGATCTCGAGCTCGGCAAGCAGCATCGGCGGAGCTACACCAGGTCGCGCAGGTACTCGCGCAGGGCCCGAGCGTCGGCCGCCACCGTCTCGTCGTCGACTGCATCGTCCAGATCGGTCGTGACCGTCGCAGCCAAGCCCTGGATCCGGCGCCACACCGGGCGCTCGATCCCGTAGGGCGGGACGCAAGCCTGCACGGTCGTGGCCGCAGCCAGCAGGTCGGTGGCCACGTCCGGGTCGGCGGGGTCGTGCTGGAGACGGTCGGCGGCCACGAACAGGTCGGCCATGGCGTTGTGGGCCTCCAGCCCTCCGTCGATGCCGCCGTCGTCCTCGAGCTCCTCGACCTCGCCCAGCTCGTCGAGCAGGACGTCGACCTCCTCCTCGGTGACGGCCGGCACCACCAGCACGAACTCGGACTCCCACCGGTAGGGGATCTCGGCCTGCTGCAACGCGTCGGTGGCCGCGCTGCGCTCCGTCATCTCCCACTCGGACAGGTCGTAGTCCACCTCTTCCTCGTCGCTCGAGCGGGCGAGCATGGCCGGCGGGCGGGGCACCGCCAGCCCGCACTCGACACACCTCAGGCTGGCCTCGAACCACTCGCCCCGCGGCAACTCGGCGAACTGGGCCCCGCACCGGGGACAGAAGGTGATCATCGACCCCCCGACCGGCGCACGGATCGGAGCGTAGCTGGGCGGCGCGCACCCATTGGGCACGGCGCGGGCGTCGAGATAGGGTGCCGCTCATGAGCGCGCAACCCCAGCCACCCGACCGGAACCTGGCCATGGAACTGGTTCGTGTCACCGAGGCCGCGGCCCTCGCCGCCGCCCGATGGATGGGCCGGGGCGACAAGGAGGGCGCCGACGGTGCGGCCACCGAGGCCATGCGCGTCGTCCTGGCCACCGTGTCGATGGACGGCGTGATCGTCATCGGGGAGGGCGAGAAGGACGACGCGCCCATGCTGTTCAACGGCGAGCGGGTGGGCGACGGGTCGCCGCCGGAGACCGACATCGCCGTCGACCCTCTCGAGGGCACGACGCTCACCTCGCTGGGTCGGGCCAACGCCATCACCGTGATCGCGGTGAGCGGTCGCGGCACCATGTTCAACCCCGGCCCCGCCTTCTACATGGACAAGCTGGCCGTCGGTGCCGAGGCCGCCGGTTCGGTCGACATCAACCAGTCGCCCACCCACAACCTCAAGGCGGTGGCGTCGGCGCTGCGGAAGTCGGTGCGCGACGTGACCGCCGTCGTCCTCGACCGGCCGCGCCACAAGGAGCTCATCGCCGAGATCCGCTCCGCCGGCGCCCGCATCCGCCTCATCCAGGACGGCGACGTGGCCGGCGCCATCTCCACCGGCTGGCCCGAGTCGGGCGCCGACATCCTCTTCGGCATCGGGGGCACGCCCGAGGGCGTGATCACCGCCGCCGCCCTCAAGTGCATGGGCGGGGAGATCCAGGCCCGCCTCGCCCCCCGCAGCGACGAGGAGCGCGAGAACGTGCTGGCCGCCGGCTTCGACCTGGACCGGGTCCTCCACACCGACGAGCTGGTCTCGGGCGACAACTGCTTCTTCGCCGCCACCGGCGTCACCGACGGGGAGCTCCTGCGGGGCGTCCACTACGACAGCCGCGGCGCCACCACCCAGTCCCTCGTCATGCGGTCGAAGTCGGGGACGGTGCGCAGCATCAGTGCCCGACACCCCCTGGCCAAGATCGCCCAGTTCTCCGCGGTGGCCTTCGACTGAATCTATTGCGGCTGCGGGGAGCTGACTCGATCTAACCCTCGAGGATGGGGGCCAGGACCGGCGGCGTGAGCGGTCCCAGGACGGCCCGCTTGAAGTCGGGGCTGGGGCGCCCCCGTCCGGGCGCGGGCAGCGAGGGGGCGGAGAAGCGGCGGGTCATGCCGGTGGCGACCAGGATCTGCGGGACGCCACCGTCGCCGGTGTCGACGGAGCCCTCCGGCGGCTTGGGCTGGAAGGAGGCCAGCAGCTCCGGCACCTTGGCCATGGCGTCGGCCACCCAGGCGTCGAGGATGGGCTTGGGGTTCACCGCCGCGCCGCCACGCGGGTGGATCTCGAAGTGGACGTGAGGGGCGCCGCCCTTGGCATTGCCGCTGTCGCCGTTGTACCCGACGATCTGACCCTGCTTGACCGCCGACCCGCTGAGGAGGTCTCGGGCAAAGGCATTCAGGTGGGCCATGTAGTAGTAGGTCCCGTCAGGGGCGGTCACGAACGCCCCCTTGCCGCCCAGGCCGGCGTCCTCGAACCGGACGATGCCGTCAACCGGCGCCCGCACCGGGGTGTCGAACGCGGCGAAGAGGTCGTTGCCCTGGTGGGGGTGGGGCGGCGGGCCGTTGCGGTGGTCGAGCCAGTCGTCGGTCCAGTTGGCCACGCCGAGCAGCGGGAACTGGCCCATGCCGAGCGTCAGGGCCTCGTCGAGGGTCATGCCCAGGTTCTGGAGGGGCTTGAGCGCCTCCACCAGCGCGCTGGTGCTGCTGGCCCCGGTGCGCTGGAGGTTGCGCAGGACGTCGTCGACCTGACCGGGGGTGAGGCTCGAGGCCTGCGGTGCGCCGGCTTGTGCCGAGGGCGACGAGGAGGAGGACGACGCCGGGTCGCCGGGCTTGGTGCTGCCGGTGGCCGCCGGGCCGGTCGGCGGGGCGTCGAGGATCTTGGTGGACGGCTCGACCTTGATGATCTTGGTCTCCCCCGGCGGGGCGGTGGGGGGCGGGGGCGGCGGGGGCGGGGTGGTGGCCGGCGGCTCGGTGACCGGCGGCTCGGTCGGGGGTGGCGCCGGGGCGGTGGTGGAAGGCAGGGTCGCGGGCGGCGCCGCGGCCACGGTGGTCGTCGTCGTGTCCGAGGCCCGGGGCGGCAGGGTGATGCCCGGGGGAAGCGGGACTTCCGCGCCGGCGGCCAAGGAGGTACCCATGACGGTCAGCGCTACTGCGGTGACCAGGCTGAAGAGGGTTCGCGTGGGCTTGATGGTCACAGCAGTCAATACGGGCGCCGCTCGCCGCATCTCACGTTACCCCACATCTGCCAGTTTGCGGGCGGCTGGTGCCAGGGTGACATCGGTGGCACCCCGGGCCGCCGCTTCGGAACGAAAGGCGGCCACCAGATGGGTGGCCACGCCCAGCTCCGCCTCGTCGTCGGCGACGGCGAGGAGGGACAGGTGGGCGGTGTCGCCCCGGCACCACCCTTGGGCCACGCCGGCGACCGCGCCGTCACGGCGGGCGGTGACCACCAACGTGGCCACGCCGGCGGCGAGAGCCCTGGCCTCGGGGTCGAGGGTCTCGGTGACCGTGATCTCGACCGGAAGTCCGCCCCGCCCGATCACCGCCGGCGGGGCGAACGGTGCGTCGGCTATGGGGGCCCAGACCCGCCCGGAGCCCTCGCGCAGCAGGTGCACCCGGTCCATCCGCACCTCGACCCGGTAGTCGGCCAGGGCGGCGAGGGCGGCGGCGATCCGGTCAGGGTCGGCTTCGTCGGCCAGCGTCACGTGGGGGACGAACGGCCAGGTGAGGGGGCGGGCCAGGGGGTCGACGAAGACCCGGTCGCGCAGGGCCCGGACCGGGCCGTCGTCGCCGGTGACCGACAGGTACAGCGTCGGGTTGTCGGGCAGGAAGGTGGCGGGTGGCCCGAGCGGGACGGTGAACGGCCGGGTGGCCGCCGCCGCCCTGCGGAGCACGGCGAGCGCCTCGCCCAGCCGCTCCTCCCGCACGTTCACGGGCGGCACCAGCGTGAGGTGGGCGGGGATGCGCCCGAGCGCGCCGTCGCCCAGGGCCCTCCGCAGCCCGTCGACCTCGGCATCGATCGGCGGGGGGACGAGGAGGGCGACCCCCAGTCTCACGCGGGGCATGCCAGCGCCAGCTCCCTGGCCACGGCGGCCACCACGTCCTCGGCCCGCCGCCGCACGTCGCCCCACATGAAGTGGAGGATCCGCCAGCCGTGGGCGACCAGCACGTTGGCCTTGCGGCTGTTGCGCTGGACGTCGAGCCGCCCTCCGTGCCAGATCCGGCTGTCGGCCTCGATTCCCAGGTTGCACTCGGGATAGGCGAAGTCCAGCCGCACCCCCGCCACCTCGTACTGCCGCACGGGCTCGGGGAGGCCACCCCGCCGCAGCACCCGGAGAAGCACGTCCTCCAGCCGGCTCTGGGTGGGCGCGGTGGCCGGATCGCGCTCCTCGACCAGCGCCCGGAGAACGCCGGCACCGTTGCGCCCCGGCCCACCGAGCCGGTCCAGCGTCCTCGTGAGCAGTGCGAAGGTGACGAGCCGGCGCATGAGCGCATCCTCCAGCGCCGACTCAACCACCATCGCCGGTGCCACTGAGCCGAGGTCGAGGAGCGTCCGGGCCGGCGTGGTGACGGGTATCCGCCGACGCCGCGACACGTCAATCGGATCCAGTCGGTCGGTACGGTGGACTCGGACCGCGCGCAGTTCGGGCCGCCGCCTGCCGAGCACGCTGATCTCCGGCGTTGCTGCTTCCACGCCCCGCAATGCCCACAGCGCAGCTGCACTGCGATGAGACCCCACCGCTCCGTTCCCGGCCGCCATGCAGGCAGCAAGGACTGCCTGCTCACTCGTTGTGG
>JBOGIE010000015.1:0-19383 GCA_050742435.1 Acidimicrobiales bacterium
TACCGCGACTGCACCACGGGGGAGCTGTTCCTCCTCGGCGTGCGCGACGACGGCCCGCTGCCGGTCCCCGTGCCGTCACTGGGCACCGACTACGCCAGCGTGTGGAGCATCGCCGACGACTTCAAGCCCTCGTTCGTGGCCGAGCGGGAGATGGTCTGCAACTCCCAGCGCAACCTGCAGTGCCACTTCGCGGCAGCCGGCGGTTACCACGTGTCGCCCGCAGGTGACCTCATCCTCTACGCCAGCGAGTTCGACAACGACGGGCCGAGCAAGAGCGTCCGCATGGCCGAGTTCCGCAACGTCGACGGGCACCGCCCGGGCAGCGCGGCCCGCCTGCCGGTCGCTGAGGCCGGCGGCCCCTACTCCGGCACGGTGGGCCAGCCCATGACCCTGGACGCCTCGGCCAGCCGGCCGCCCGTCGCCCAGGCATGGGCCGAGCTCTACGACGACAAGGGCTTCGGGGACCGCAGCGTCACCTTCGACTGGCCGGACGCGGGCAGCGAGTCCTGGGCCGACCTGCGCGACCACGACGGGTTCAACGACAAGCCGAGCTCGGTGCGGTGGGCCATCCCGGAGGGCTGCCGGCTGGTCCTGCACGAGGACCGCGGCTACCGGGGCGCCACCCGGGTGCTCGAAGGCACCGGCCGGGTCGAGAGCAACGCCGACCTCGGCTCCTTCTCGGACAAGACCAGCTCGGTCCACATGGCGGGCAGCACGTGCGACGGGCGGGCCATGACCTTCGCCTGGGACCTGGACGGCGACGGCTCCTTCGAGAGCCCCGGCGCCCAAGTCGTGCACCGGCCGCGGGTGGCCGGGACCACCCAGGTCCGCCTGCAGGTCTGCGGCGGCTTCGCCGGCTGCAGCACCGACGTGGCCACGGTGCAGACCCCGCCCGTCAGCCTGCCCGCACCCACGGTGGAGGCCACCCTCGACGGGACGGCCGGCGACGCGGGCTGGTACCGGAGCGCGGTCGACGTCAACGTGGCGGCGACGCCGGCCACCAACGCCCGGCTTACCGTGTGGGCCACCGGCGCCGACGCCCAGCCCGGGCGCGTGGTCGAGGGGGCGACCGCCACGGTGCTGGTCGACGTCGACGACGAGACCGTGGTCCACGCCCGAGCCGACGGGCCCGGCGGCGTGGGGCCGGAGCGCAGCGTGACCGTCAAGGTGGACACCGTCGCCCCGACGCTGGTCGTCACCGGCCCGCCGGCGGGGATCGTCGTCCCCGTCGACCACGTCCTGCCCGTCGCCGCCCGCTGCACCGACACCCGCTCCGGCGTGAAGTCCTGCCCCGACGGGCAGCCGCTGGCGACCGGCACGGTGGGCACGTTCACCACCCAGGTCACGGCGTCCGACCTGGCCGGCAACACGGCCACGGCCACCCTCACCTACGGCGTGGCCCCGGTCACCGCCGAGCACGACCTGGTCTTCGTCGGCGTCGACCCGTCGGACCGGGGCGCCCTCCAGCGTTCCCGGCCGGACGGGTCCGGCGTGGTCACCCTCGTGCCGAGCAGCGCCCGGGTGGAACAGCCGGTCTGGTCAGCGGACGGCACCCGCATCGCCTACGGGACGGGCTCGGGGACCATCTCGGCCGACATCGCCGTCATCCCCGCCGACGGAGGCACGCCGACCGTCCTGGCCGCCACGCCGGCTGTCGAGGAGGGCCCGGCCTGGTCCCCCGACGGCACCCGCATCGCCTACGTCGCCCGTGACGACTCGGGGAGCCGCCTCATGGTCGTCCCGAGCACGGGCGGTCCGGCCAGCGTGGTGGTCACCCATCCGGACCGGGGCGGCCTCAACGACCCGACCTGGTCGGCCGACGGCGCCTCTATCTACACCGGCGCCCGCGGGCGGCTGTGGAAGGTGCCGGCGTCGGGCCTGCCGGCGGGCACGCCGCCCGAGCAGATCCTCTCCTCGGACGGCACGGCTCGGGTGATGAACCCCTCCTGGGCGGCCGACGGGCGCCTGCTCCTGCAGATGTCCGAGTTCGAGACCGGCACCGACCTGTTCATCTGGACGCCCCAGTCGGTCACCAACCTGACCGCCGACGACAACGAACCGAGCGACCTGAACCGGACCGTCATGCCGAACGAGCTGGCTCCCCGGTGGACGCCCGACGGCCGGGTGCTCTTCGACCTCGACGGCAACCTGTACGTGATGCAGCCGCAGCGCTTGGCGCCGGCCGAGGTCCAGGTCGACCTCCCCTACGTCGTGCGGGACGGGCACCTGCGGCCCTGAACTGCCGCGCCACCTCCACGTCGTGATAGGAGAACGCGATCCACCGTGAAACGGCCTTGTAACGCCGGTCGCGGGAAAGGGGACTGTGGCGCATGACGCTGACGGACAAGCAGGAAACTCTCAACCAGGGCAGCAGGTGGGACTTCTCGGACCTGCGGGCCATGTTCATCAACTGCACGCTGAAGCGGTCGCCCGATGTGTCCCACACCGAGGGTCTGGCCCGCATCTCCATGGAGATCATGCGCCGCAACGGCGCGGAGGTGGAGCTGCTGCGCGCCGTCGACCACGACATCCCCCCTGGCGTGTACCCGGACATGACCGAGCACGGCTGGGAGACCGACGAGTGGCCGGCGATCTACCAGCGGGTCCAGGCGTCGGACATCCTCGTGCTGTGCACGTCGATCTGGCTGGGCGAGAAGTCGTCGATCTGCACCAAGGTCGTCGAGCGCCTGTACGGGAACTCGTCGCAGCTCAACGAGGCCGGTCAGTACGCCTACTACGGCAAGGTGGGCGGCTGCATCATCACCGGGAACGAGGACGGGGTGAAGCACTGCGCCATGAACATCCTGTACTCCCTCCAGCACCTGGGCTACGTGATCCCGCCCCAGGCCGACGCCGGCTGGATCGGCGAGGCCGGTCCTGGCCCGTCCTACCTGGACGAGGGCTCGGGCGGGCCCGAGAACGACTTCACCAACCGCAACACCACGTTCATGACCTGGAACCTGTTGCACCTGGCCCGCATGCTCAAGGACGGGGGCGGCATCCCGGCACACGGCAACCAGCGCTCCGAGTGGGACGCGGGCTGCCGGTTCGACTTCCCCAACCCCGAGCACCGCTGATCAAGGGGGCGAACTGGTGACGCTCAGCGGCGCCTGGCGCGGTTCGGCGTCACCGGTTCAGGGCCGGCCGGCGGGGGCCAGCCTCCACGCGTCCAGGGTGTCGTCGGCGGGGGAGCGGCCCCGGTCGACGTAGCGGTCGACGTACGCCTCGGTGAGGGCCACGATCCGGCGGTCGGCACCCAGCCGGGGCAGCGCCTCGACCGCGGCGGCGAAGCAGGTGCGGGCGGCGGACGCCAGCCCCGGGTGACCCAGCCCGTGGGCCGCCGCCTCCGGCCAGCAGCCGGCGACCGGGCCGCACGTCCGCTCGGCCACCCGGAAGGCAGCGGGGTCGTCGAGGAGGGCGGCGGCCACGGCCACGGCCACCTGCCACCAGGGATCGGGCACGGCGTCGATCATCCGCAGCTCCAGCCAGCCCTTCGGCCGGACGGGCGGGAACAGGGTCGTGAGGTGGTAGGCGAAGTCGTCGAGGGTCGGGTAGCCGAGCTCGTGGCCCTCGGCCATCCACCCGCTGAACGTCAGGCCGTCCGTCACCGCCTCGCACCGGTCGGCCGCGCACCGCACCAGCATCACCCGGGCGGCCAGCGCGTAGCGGGCCCAGGCGTCGACGGGCGGCAGGGAGGAGAGCGCCGGCGCCGACCGGCTGGGGTCGAGGACCGCCCAGATCTGCTGGCGGGACGACCGGGCGCCCGTGGGGACGCCGGCGGCGACGGGGGAGTTGGCGAAGGCGGCCACCAGCACCGGGCCCAGGGCGTGGGCCAGCCGCCAGCGGCGGGGCAGGGTGGCGGTGTCGCCCAGGTCGAGGTTCACCTGGACGGAGGCGGTGGCGCACATCATGGCCAGCCCGGCCCCGCCGTCGCCCGAGAAGTAGGACTCCATGGCGTCATAGCGGGGGCCGCCGATCGTGCGCCCGTACGGCCGGGAGGGGTCGAGGCCGACGGCGGACGTGCCGATCCCGGCGGCGGCCAGCCGGTCGAGCAGGGCGCAGAGGTCGCCCGCCGTGGCCGCGATGGCCGCCGACGCTCCCAGGTGGGGCCGGCTGCTGAGCTCGACCTGGCCGCCCGGCTCAAGGGTGACCCGCCCGCCCTCGGGCAGGTGCAGGCCGGCGACGGCGGCGACCAGGTCGTCGACCGGGGGTCGGCGGCGGGCGTCGCCGGCCACCGTGGTGTGCAGCTCGAGCTCCACGCCGACACGGGTGGGCGGCTCGCCGGAGCCGAAGCAGTGACGGCGGACGTGGTCGTGGACGTCGGCGGGGGTGAGGGACCGCGTCGGGGCGGGCACCCCTATCGGTGCCCGAACGAGGCGGCAACCCACGTGAGGTTGCGGACGGGCGACAGCCAGACGTGCAGGTTGATCATCCTCCCTACCTTTCGCTTCCCGCCGGTCAGGACGCCGGCGACTGGGTGGCGTTGGCCACCGGGACGGCAAAGGCCCGGCACCAGATGAGCACGGTGTGGGGGGCCTGCAGGTCGATGCCCGCCGGCACAACATAGTGCTGCGTCCCCTGGTTGCCCTTCAGGTCGCCCAGCGAGACGCCCGCGCCGGGCGATCGCCGGTCGGCACCGGGGACCAGGTAGACGACGTAGTCGGGCCCGTTCTGGACGTCGATGTCCTCGAGGCGCACGAAGGCGGTGCCGTCTGCCAGCTGGTAGACGGCGGCCTGGCCCGAAGCCCGGTGGTCGATGCCCCGCAGTGGACCGCCGGTGAGCCGGACCGGCGCGGCCGGCGGGGGAGCGGTGGGAGGCGGCGTGTCGGCCGCGGCGGCCGGTGGCGGGTCGGCGGGGACCACGGCGGGGGCCACGGCGGGGGCGGCCAGGCCCAGGTCGGCGGGCGACGTGGGCAGGGTCTCGACCACCTTCTCGTCCCGGAAGTAGGGCAGCACGACCAAGCCGAGGAGGACGACGGCGACGACGGCGGGCACGGCGACCTGGACGGCACGGCCGGCCACGAACCGGCGCAGCAGGCGGGACAGGCCGACGACGGCCAAGGTGAGCAGCCCGATGCGCACCAGCGCGGCGGGGCTCTTGAGGGTGGCCCGGAACGGGCCGGGGCGCAGAATGGCGAAGAGCGCGACCGGGATGCCGACGATCCCGGCCCGCGCCGCCCAGGCCCGCCAGCCGCCGGCCGCCTCCTCGTCGATCGCCATGCCGGAACAGTCCCCGCCCGGACCGTCGCGTTACGGGGTCGGGGGCGCCCCGGCCTGGACCAGGCGCTGGCCGACCTCGGGCGGGATGGTGATCCGCCAGCCCGACGCCTCCAGCTCGGTGCGGCCCACGCGCAGCTCGCCACCGTTCTCGCCCTGGCTGTCGAAGCGGAAGAGCCAGACGTCGCCCTGGTCGGGGATCTCATGCACGTCGCCGGTGGACCGTTGGCGGACCGATCCGGCCGACGTCCACCCCGCACCCGGGCCCGGGCTGACCTCGATGTCGAGGGCGTAGTCGGTCGGGTTCTCGAAGGTGATGCGGGAGATGGTCCGGGGGCCGGTGGAGGAGTCGACCACGAGGGCGACGATCACCGAGGTGACCGCGCCGAGCAGGACGGCGCCCAGGCCCACCCGGAGCGTCAGCCCTGCCCGGTCCGGGGCGTCGGGCTCGACGACGGTGTTCGGGTTCATGAACAGTCCTTTCCACTCGGCGGCACGAGGCGCACGGTCAGCGCTTCTTCGCCGGCTTGCGGCGCTGCTTGCGGGGGCGGGGCGGCTGGCGGGAGCCGGCCGTCGCCGTGGCGGTGGTGCCGCCCTTGGCTCCGCCGCCGGCCTTGGCCTTGGCCGCGGGGCGGGGCCGGGGCGGGGCCACCTCCTCGTCCTCCCCGGCCGCCACCTCCGACTCCTCGTCCTGCCGCGGCTTCGGCGCCCGGGCGGCGGGGGTGATGGGCGCCGACGGCCGGGCCGCGGGCTCGCCCTTGCGGCGGGCCCGGAACCCCTCGAAGGCCACAGCCAGCGGGGTGGCGGTGAAGACCGAGGAGTAGGTCCCGACCAGGATCCCGATCAGCAGGGCCAGGGCGAAGTCGGTGAGCGTCTCGCCTCCCAGCACGTAGAGGGCGACGAGGATGAACAGCGCACCCAAGCCGGTGTTGATCGTCCGGGGGACGGTCTGCAGGCAGGCGTCGTTGGCCACGTCGAGCAGCGGCTCCCGCGGGCGGGACCGGCGCATCTCCCGGACCCGGTCGAAGACGACCACCGAGTCGTTGATCGAGTACCCGATCACGGTGAGGAGGGCGGCCAGGAAGACGCCGTCGAGGGTCTTGCCCAGCCAGGCGAACACCCCCAGGAGGATGACGACGTCGTGGGCCATGGCCGCCACCGCGCCGGCGGCGTAGGTCCACCGGAACCGCACGGCCAGGTAGACGAGCTGGGCGGCCAGGGCCAGGGCCAGGGCGATGAGGGCCTTGCGCCGCAGCTCCTGGCCGATCGTGGGGCCGACGAACTCGTCACGGACGACGGTTGGTTCGCCCGCCGTCTCCTGGACGGCACTGCGGACCCGGTCGACCTCCTCGGGGCTGAGCTGGACCGTGCGGATGGCGACGTTGCCGTCGCCGGATTCCTGGACCACCGCACGCGGGAAGCCGGCACCGGCCACCGCCCGGCGCACGGCGTCGAGGTCGGGGTCGCGGGGGGTGTCGTACTCCAGCAGCCGGCCGCCCGAGAACTCCAGGCCGTACTGGAAACCCTGGGTCACCATGCCGGCCCCGGCCAGGACGAGAACGACGGCGGACGCGGCCAGGAAGCGTCGCCGGTGGCGGAGGACGTTGGGGCGCCGTTCGGCGATCCAGGCCCGGAACCGCCCGCCGACCTCCAGGCCGAGCAGGCGGGGCCGGTCCCGCAGGCGGGTGCGGAGGATGGCGTCGACGAAGAACCGGGTGACGAACAGGGCGGTGAACAGCGAGACCAGAACACCGATGGTGAGGGTGATGCCGAAGCCCCGGACCGCCCCTGAGGCGAAGAAGAACAGCAGGATGGCGGCCAGGACGGTGGTGGCATTGGAGTCGGCGATGGCCGTCCAGGCCCGCTTGAAGCCCTGCTGGGCCGCCCGGCGGGTGCTGACCCCGGAGGCCGCCTCCTCCTTGATCCGTTCGTAGACGAGGACGTTGGCGTCGACGGCCATGCCGATGGCCAGCACGAAACCGGCGATGCCCGGCAGGGTGAGGGTGGCGCCGATGAGGAGCAGCACGGCGAAGCTGATGGCGCCGTAGGCGGCCAGGGCCAGGGCGGCCAGCAGGCCCAGCACCCGGTAGAAGGCGATCATGTACAGCGTGGTGAGCAGGGCGCCGATGATGGCGGCCTGGACGCTGGCCCGGATGGCGGCGTCACCCAGGGTGGGGCCGATGGTCCGCTGCTCGACGATGTCGACCGGCACGGGCAGGGCGCCGGCCCGGATGAGCAGGGCCAGGTCCTTGGCCTCCGACTCGGTGAAGCTGCCGGTGATCGACGTCGTCCCGCCGGTGATGCCCTGGTCGCAGCGGATCTCGGGCGCGACCTGGGGGCTGGAGATCACCTCGTTGTCCAGCACGATGGCGATGCGCCGGGCCGGATCGCCGGGCGGGGCGCACGCCGCCTTCCCCGTCAGGTCGGTCCATGCCTCGTCGTTGCGGAACTCCACCTGCACGTGCCAGTCGACCGAGAAGCCGCCGCCGATGGTGGCCGTCGCCGTGCGCACGTCGTTGCCGGTGACCGCAGCCGGGCCCAGCCCGATCTCGGCCCCGGTGTCGTCGGGGAGCGTCCGCTCGCCCTGACCCGGGGGCAGGACCGGGTGGAACGTCAGCTCGGCCGTCTTGCCGATGACCGCCACCGCCTCCTCGGGGTCGGCCACGCCGGGGAGCTCGACGATGATCCGCCGATCGCCCGAGCGCTGGAGGGACGGCTCGGCCACGCCGAGCTGGTCGACGCGGCGCCGGAGCACCTCGAGGGTGCGGTTCAGCGTGTCGCCGTCGATTCGCCGGTCGGGGACCTCGCGCGCCTGCAGCACGATCTGGGTGCCGCCCTGCAGGTCGAGGCCGAGCCGAGCCGGGCGGTCGACGATGAGCAGGCCGGCACCGACGATGGTGGCCAGCACCGCTGCGGCGCGCCAGCGCAACTTCTTCACTACGGGACACCTCCGGTTCGGCCCGCGCTGGGAGGATGCGGGCGACGACAGGTCGGTCCGGCGGCCGACGGGCGGCCGGACGGGTCAGGCGAGCCGGAGCGGTGGCGCCCTCAGGGCGATGGCGTAGCGGCGGGAGCGGACGGGCTGCTTCCCGCGGCTTCCGGTCGACGAGGTCGGGCGCAGGACCGTGGCCAGGGCGACCAGCGCGGCCAGCACGGCGGCCAGGACCAGGACGCGCAGGGGGGCGCCGGAGCTGGAGAGGCGGAGCTCGTCGGCGGCCCTGGGCGGCAGGATGGCCGCCTCCGACCTGACGGACAGGAGGCCCACGGCGGCGAGGGGCGCGGCCTTGGCGACGGAATTGCCGGCGTCACCCGGCTGGGCGGCGGTGGCGGTCAGGAGGCAGAACGCCCCCAGGGCGGCAGCCCACAGGCGGAGGTTGCGCGACCTGGCCACCGGACCAGGGTATCGGGAGGGCCTACCGCTCCGGAGCGCGAGCGGCGGTGGTCGATCTCGACCGCAGGGCGCGCCGCGGTGTGCCATGCTTGACCCGCACGTGGTGGCCGTAGCTCAGCCAGGTTAGAGCGCCAGGTTGTGGCCCTGGAGGTCGGGGGTTCAAGTCCCCTCGGTCACCCTCGGGGCATCGGTCGAAATGGATGCTTCACGCGCCTCTAGCTCAATCTGGCAGAGCAGCGGACTCTTAATCCGCGGGTTCAGGGTTCGAGTCCCTGGGGGCGCACAGAAGGGCCCAGTCAGGGGGTTTCGGACCCGGTGAGGGAGCGCCTTGGCGACGGGCGTGAAGGTCGGCCCATGCGCGGGATAGGGCTCAGCGCGACCAGAGGCCGGCGACGGCGACCAGCTCGCCGGCCATCCACCACTGCGCGGGCCGCCCCGGACGGACGGGGCGCAGCTCGAGAGGCTCGAGGATGCCCCGGACGGCCAGAGCGTCGAGGGCGGCCCGGCGAGGCAGAACTCCCCAACCGGCGGCTGCACGGCGGCGGACCGCGAGCTGATCGAGCAGCTGGTGTGGGCCGAGGCGGGGGGCCAGGAAGCTGTGCCGATCACCCTCGGCCCGGGGGCCGGGACATGAGCGGGTTACGCCTCCACCGATAGGGTCGCGAGCACATGACGGTTGGAGAGAGAGGCGCCCAGCAGCTCATCGAGGTTGTGCGGGGAGCTCACCTCCTGGTCCCCGACGACGTGCCGGGGCTGCTGGTCGAGCACGCCAAAGGCCTCGGTGCCGAGGACGCCGCCCTCTACCTCGTGGACTACGAGCAGCGGGTCCTCGTTCCGGTGCCCAACCGCGACGGGCCGGGACGGGAGGAGGTGGTGATCGACACGACCTTGGCAGGGCGGTGCTACCGGACCCTCGAGACCCAGACGACCATTGGCGATGACGGTGGCGTGCGGGTGTGGGCGCCGGTGCTGGACGGCGTCGAGCGCCTCGGCGTGCTGGAGCTGGTCTTCGGAGCCGGGGAACCGAACCTCGACGAGATCCGCATCCTCGCCGGCGTGGTCGCGGAGATCGTGATGACGAAGCAGGCCTACGGCGACCTCTTCGAGCAGGTCCGGCGCCGCCGACCCATGTCGGTGGCCGCCGAGCTGGCCTGGCGCCTGCTCCCACCTCTCACCTTCGGCACCGACGAGCTGGTCATCAGCGGCGTCCTGGCTCCGGTGTACGAGCTGGGAGGCGACTCGTTCGACTATGCCGTCGACGCCCATAGGGCGCGCATCGCCATCTTCGACGCCATGGGCCACGGCCTGGAGGCCGGCCTGCTGGCGAGCGTGGCCATGGCGGCGTGCCGTACGAGCCGCCGGGCGGGAAGCGACCTGGCCGGCACGGCGGCGGCCATCGACGACGCCATCGCCGGCGAGTTCGGTCTCGACCGCTTCGTGACCGCGGTCCTGGCGGAGCTGGACCTGGCGTCGGGTTGCCTTCGGTGGTCCGTGTCGGGCCATCCACCGCCCCTGCTCCTTCGCAACGGTCGGATCGTGAAGACCCTTCTGGGCGACGTGGCGCCACCCCTCGGCGTCAGCGGCGCGGTGGTCGTGACCGAGGAGATGCTGGAGCCGGCCGATCAGGTCCTCTTCTTCACCGACGGCGTGGTGGAGGCTCGCTCGGCCGACGGCGAGTTCTTCGGCGTGGAGCGCCTGGTCGACATGGTGACCCGGACGTCGGCGGCCGCCACGCCGGCCCCCGAGACCATGCGGCGCCTGCTGCACGCCATCCTCGACCATCAGGAGGGGGAGCTGCAGGACGACGCCACGATCGTGGTGATGGAGTGGCGCGGCCCCGGCAGTGGCCTCCTCAAGGTCTGATCCGGACGGGGGCGAGAGGTTTCCCGCCGCCTTCTGACCATCCTCACCTATGATGTGGGGGAGCCGGCCGTTCTTCTTTCAAGACCAGGGATCTCGACTGACTCCTCTGCGAGGAGAAACATGTCAGATATCCCTCACGGCGGTCTCGAGCAAGGCCGCGAAGCGCTCCGGCGGTTCCTCGTCGGCGACGACGACCTGAGCGCCATGCTCACCAGGATCGCCATCATTGCCACGGAGACGGTCCCCGGCTGTGACCTGGCCAGCATCACGATGCTGCGACGGGGTGAGGCCCGGACGCCCGTGTTCACCGACAAGGTGGCACTACACCTGGATGAAGTCCAGTACGGCCTCGGCGACGGGCCGTGCCTCGCCGCCACCCGCCACCGCGGTGTCGAGCAGGTGGAGACCACGTCCGACACCCGCTGGCCGACGTTCGCCGCTACCGCGGCCGAGGCTGGGGTCCTGGCGTGCCTCTCGGTCCCTCTGGCCGACGAGCAGGCGGTGATGGGCGCGCTCAACCTGTACTCCAAGACGGCCGCCACGTTCGACGAGCGGGCTCAGGAGGTTGCCTGCCTCTTCGCCGACCAGCTCGGAGTGGCTGCCGCCAACGCCATGGCCTACGTGGAGGCGTACGAGCTGTCCCAGCAGCTCCAACAGGCGATGGAGTCCCGCGCCGTGATCGAGCAGGCCAAGGGCATCCTCATGGCCGCGCAGGGATGCGATGCCGATGAGGCCTTCCAGATCCTGGTACGCGCCTCACAGAACCAGAACCGGAAGCTGCGGGCCATCGCCACCGAGATCGTCACCCGGCGCCGGAAGCGGGTCGGTCTCGGCTAGCAGGCCGTTTCCTACTCGGGTACCGGCGCCGTCGGCTGCTCCGCGATCCGCTTGGCAACGTCTCGGAGTTTGACGTTCATCCGCTGGGAGGCCCTTTTCAGCATCTCGAAGGCCTCCTCGTCGGTCGCACCCGATCGAGCCATCAGTATTCCCTTCGCCCGCCCGATCACGTCGCGGGTGTCGGCCTTCTTCTGAAGGCTCTCCTCTCGACGGGCAGCGGACATGGCGACGGACGCGTGAACCGCGAACACCGACCCCAACGCCACGTCGCTGTCGTCGAAAGCGTCGGGCGCGGTGGAGTACAGATTGAGGGCGCCCATGGTGTCCTCTTCGACAAAAAGCCGGAACGACACCACACTGCTTACTCCGGTCTCGTCATTGGCCCGCTCGGCGAACATGGGCCAGCGGCTCTCCTCCTTCAGCTCGCCGGTCTTAAAGACCTCGTGCTCCTTGATGGCGTCGATGCAGGGACCCTCGCCCAGTTCGGACTGAATCTCGTCGACCTTCCTCGGCACGTCGTTGCTCGCGGCGGGCGAGGTGATCCTGCCGTTCTCGACGAGGAAGATGCCGGCGAATTCGCAGGCATCAAGGTTCCCCACGGCCAGGTGGACGATCCTGTCGAGGGCAGCCGGCAGGTCGTCGTGACACTCAGCCAGGGTGCGAGCCACCGTGGCGAAGGTTTCCGCCACGCGGACAGCGTCGTCGGAGGCATGCGGCACGGCCAGATGATAGGTGCCGCCATGCCACGACTTCCCGGCGGCGGTGCGGGCGCCACCCCGCCCGGCGGCCGCAGCGGCGGATGGCGAGACCGAGGAAGACGCCGACGATGAGCCCGATGCTCCATGTTCACCTTTTCGTGGAAATTGGCTCGACGTCCTGCGCTGGAGCGTCCCTGACGGTGAGGAGCGGCTGATGCAGCACGCCCACCGCTTCGACGCCCTGGTGCAGATGCACGACCTGCTGGAGGACGCCCGCCAGGTCGGCCGCGGCCAGGTCGTGCGTCCGGCATGACCGTCGAGGTCGACGTCGAGGAGCTGGCCCGCCGTGCCGTCGACGGTGACCGGGAGTACCGGGCACTCTGTGAAGAGGTCCGGATCAGCTGCACCTACGGCATGCTCCTGTGCCTCTCCCGACCGCAGCGGGCCGCGTACCTTCTCGCCGACGTCGTGGGAGTGACCGACGTCGAGGGAGCGGAGATCCTCGAGTGCACCCGGGAGGCGTTCCGCCAGCGCGCCGTCCGGGCCCGCCGCACGCTGAGGTACGTCATCGACAACCGGTGCGGCCTCGTCGATCCCGCCAACCCGTGCCGGTGCGGGCGGCAGATCGCGGCCAGCGAGGCGACCGGCGAGATGCCCAATGTCAGCCGAGGTTCTCCACGTCCTGCGGCGTGCACGCCGCACCGGGCGGGGTGGTGACGGGGTTGCACCCGGCCGGGCGGCCGGGAGCGGCGACGACGTACCCGGACGGGGCGGGGACCGGATAGTCGGTGCTCACCAGGTGGGCACCCGATCGGAGGGCGGCCACGGCGCGGGAGGAGTCATTCGCCCGGGCCTCCACGCCGCCGTCGTCGGCCCGGGTCCTCACGATGAAGCCGGCGCCGACGAGGGCGGCGATCCGGTCGCCGTCGACCCGGGCGTCGGGGACGCTGGCGACGGCGGCCAGCGGGCTGGAGGGGTCGGCGTACACGAACATGGCCCGACCCTGAAGCGACGTCTCGCTCGAGGTGTACGTCGTCCGGCTCAGGCCGTTGTCGGTGAAGACGACGACGACCTTGTTGCGGGTGGAGCCGAGCAACGGCCAGCCGCCGTCCTGGACGGCCTGGCGCAGCGACGGCCAGTCGCCCTGGACGTCGTCGGGGGTGAGGAGCTGGTCGGGCCGGAACACGGACCGGATCTCGGCGTCCACGGCCAGGGGGTCGACGATGGCCCCCAGCTCGTGCTTGGCCTCGACCAGCACGAACAGGGGGACGTGGTCGCGATGGTGCTCCGACCAGTCCCGCACCTCGCGCAGGCAGTCCACGAGGGTCGGGCAGGTCGTCCCCTCGTCGCCCCGCAGGTGGAAGACCCGCAGCGGCCCGCCGCCGCCGGCATGCACGTCGAGCTCGATCTGGCGGACGGACTGGCGCTCCAGCTGGACGGTCAACGGCGCCTGGGTGATGTCACGCTCGGGCGTCAGCCCCGGCCCGACCGGCGGGGCCACGTGGTAGCTGTTGTGGGTCCCCAGGACCTGGATCTGGTTCAGGCGCAGGGTGTCGTCGAGGCGGTACGCCGACGCCGTTGCAGGCGCACCTGCGTCACGCCCGGCATCCCCCCCGCAGGCGGCGAGCAGGCCCACGGCGAGCGCGACGACGACGGCGACGCGCTCCACCCGCCTCAGGGTACGTGCGGTCGTCAGCGGGTGCTGGGCGCCACGAACCGGGTCATCTGCTCGATCGCCGCGGTGTCGCGCTGGGTGACGGCGACCGGGGGGCCGGCGCCGTGTTCGTGGTTGGCGCTCGACGGGTCGGACCGGTCCTCCGGCGCCTCACCCGAGATGAGCAGCGTGGCCCCGTTGCCCACGGAGTTGACCACCTGGGCGCCGGGGATGGCCGCGGCCAGGCGCTGCGGGTCATAGGGCGCAGGATCGGCGGGCGCGACGATCATCGTCTGAGCCCTGACCCTGGCCGCCTCGGCAGCGGGGTCCATCCCGTACAGGTCGGCCAGGAAGCCGGCCTCCTCGGCCGGGAAGAGCGGTCGCAGTTCGGTGCGCAGCTCGTCGAGCGCGGGGACGGTGCGGGTGGCGAGCAGGCCGGCCACGACCGACCGCAGCGCCTCGGCCGACTCTGGCCCGTACCGGGCCTGCAGCTGGGCGGCCCGCACGTCGGCCAGCGACCGGCCGGGGGTGGACACCAGCACCAGCCGCTTGACCCGGTCGTCGGCCGCGGCCCGGCGCAGGGCGATCAGCCCGCCCTGGTCGTAGGCGACCACGGACAGGTCGCGGCCGGTGGTCTCCCGGCGCTGGGCCAGCAGGTCGAGGGCGGCGCTGGCGTCGGCCACCAGGTCGTCGACCGTGAGCCGCACGTCGGGCTCGACCCGGCTCTCGCCCGTTCCCCGCTGGTCGTACCGGTAGGTCGCCAGGCCGGCATCCGTGAAGGCCTCGGAGAGGTCGCGCCCGAAGGGGTCGGCCACGCCGGTCTGGCCGTTCACGCCGTTGCGGGCGCCAGCGCCGGCGGTGGGCAGGATGAGCACGCCCGGCACGTTCCCGCCCGCGGCGGTGGCCGGCATGGAGAAGGTGCCGAAGAGCTTGACCTTGCCTGCTCCCTCGAACTGCACCGGGCGGTCGCCCGGGCCGGTGGGCGTGCCCACCGCCGGTGCCGTGGCGTCGTCGGACGTGGAGCCCCCGCCGCCGCGGCAGCCGGCGGCAACGAGGGCCAGGAGGGCGAGGACGGCGAAGGGGGCCAGGGCGGCGGGCCGCCGGTGCTGCCGAGTGGAGCTCATGGCTGGCGCCTACCCCCGAGGCGGGGGCCGTATGCGACGGTGCTCAGCCGGCCCGGAAGGAGCGGAGCCGGAGGCTGTTGCTCACCACGAAGACGCTGGAGAAGGCCATGGCCGCGCCGGCGATCATGGGGTTGAGGTAGCCGAGGGCGGCCAGGGGCAGGGCGGCGACGTTGTAGGCGAAGGCCCAGAACAGGTTGCCTTTGATCGTGCGCAGGGTCCGGCGGGAGAGGCGGATGGCGTCGGCCGCGGCCCTGAGGTCGCCGCGCACCAGGGTGATGTCGCTGGCCTCGATGGCCGCGTCGGTGCCGGTGCCCATGGCCAGGCCGAGGTCGGCCTGGGCCAGGGCGGCGGCGTCGTTGACCCCGTCGCCCACCATGGCGACCACCCGCCCCCCGTCCTGGAGGCGGCGGACGGCGTCGAGCTTCTCCTCGGGCAGGACCTCGGCCACCACCTCGTCGATCCCGACCTCGGCGGCCACGGCCCGGGCGGTGGCCTCGTTGTCGCCGGTGAGCAGGACCGGTGTCAGACCGATCGAGCGCAGGCGGGCGACGGCCTCGGTCGACGTAGGCTTGACGGTGTCGGCCACCACCAGGACGGCCCGCGCCTCCCCGCCCCAACCAACGACCACCGCGGTGCGCCCGGACGCCTCGGCCGCCTCCTTGGCCTCGGCCAGCTCAGGGCCCACCGCCAGCCCCCAGTCGGCCAGGAAGCGGGGACGGCCGGCGATCACGGCCCGGCCGTCGACCACGCCCTGCACGCCGAGCCCCTGAGAGTTGGCGAACGACTCCACCGGTGCCAGCGACCCCAGCTTCTCGCGGGCGGCGGCGGCGATGGCCTGGGCCACGGGGTGCTCGGACGCGTCCTCCACCGCGCCGGCCAAGGCCAGCGCCTCGTCGAGCGTCGTGCCCGGCGCGGGGACCACGTCGACCAGCGCCATCCTCCCCTCCGTGACCGTGCCGGTCTTGTCGAGCACGACGGTGTCGACCCGGCGGGTGGACTCCAGGATCTCGGGGCCCTTGATCAGGATGCCGAGCTGCGCCCCCCGGCCGGTGCCCACCAGCAGGGCGGTGGGCGTGGCCAGGCCCAGGGCGCAGGGGCAGGCGATGATGAGCACGGCCACGGCGGCGGTGAAGGCGGCGGTGGCTCCCTCGCCGGCGGCCAGCCACGCCACGAGGGTGCCCAGGGCCAGGACGATCACCGCGGGCACGAACACGGCCGAGATGCGGTCGGCCAGGCGCTGGACGGGGGCCTTGCCGCTCTGGGCCTCGGTGACCAGACGGGCCATCTGGGCCAACTGCGTGTCGGCGCCCACACGGGTGGCCCGCACGACCAGGCGGCCGCCGGCGTTGACCGTGGCGCCCACCACGCGGTCGCCGGGGCCCACCTCCACCGGGACGCTCTCACCGGTGAGCAGGGAGGCGTCGATGGCCGACGTGCCCTCCTCGACCTCCCCGTCGGTGGCGACCTTCTCGCCCGGCCGGACGACGAACACGTCGCCCACGGCCAGCTGTTCCACGGGGATGCGGCGCTCGACACCGTCGCGCAGGACGGCGACCTCCTTGGCCCCCAGCTCGAGCAGCGCCCGGAGGGCCGCGCCGGAGCGGCGCTTGGCCCGGGCCTCGAAGTACCGGCCGGCCAGGATGAACACGGTGACGCCGGCCGCCACCTCCAGGTAGATCTCGTGCATGCCCGACCCCCGCGCGATGGTGAGGTCGAACGGCATCTTCATCCCGGGCATGCCGGCGTGGCCCCAGAACAGGGCGTAGAGCGACCAGGCGAAGGCGGCCAGGGTGCCCAGGGAGACGAGGGTGTCCATGGTGGCCGCCCCGTGGCGGAGGTTCACCCATGCGGCGCGGTGGAAGGGGTAGGCGCCCCAGACCACGACGGGGGAGGCCAGGGTCAGGGAGAGCCACTGCCAGTTCTCGAACTGCAGGGCCGGGATCATGGACATGGCCACCACCGGCACGGCGAGTGCCAGCGAGATCAGCAGGCGGGTGCGCAGGCGTTCGGTGTCGTCGGCGGCCTCAGGGGCGGTGTCGCCGGTGCCGGCCCCCGCCTCGGGTTGCGGGCGGGTCGGCTTTGGGAGGGTGGCGGTGTAGCCGGCGGCCTCGACCGCGGCGATGACGTCGGCCGGGGCCGTGCCCTCGGGGATCTCGACGCTGGCGTGCTCGGTGGCGTAGTTGACCGAGGCGGTGACCCCCTCCAGGCGGTTGAGGCGCTTCTCGATGCGGGCCGCGCAGGAGGCACAGGTCATCCCGCCGATCTCGAGCTCGACCCGTGAGCCGCTCATGACCGGATCTCGTACCCGGCTTCCTCGACGGCCTCCCGGAGGGCCTCGGGGTCGGGGGTGCGCTCGGCGGTCACGGTGACCCGGCCGCTGGCCAGGTCGACGGCGACGTCGGTCACACCGTCGAGCTTGCCCACCTCGGACTGCACCGCGGCCACGCAGTGCCCGCAGGTCATCCCCTCGACGGTGATGGTGGTGGACATGCTCATGGGGGCGCTCCTCAGCGTTGGGTGACCGTACGACTACGGGGTATGGGTACAGAATACCACCGGGGGGTATGCACGTCAACGGTTGGCGAAGGAGAGCCGCACGCAGCACAGGCCCTCGGCCGGCTGCAGGCGGGCGGTGACGCCGCCCTCCGGGAGGGCGGCGGTGAAGCCCTCGAGGATGGCCAGGTTCATCCGGCACACCAGCTCCGGCTGCTCGCCGACCAGGGCGTGGAACGGGCAGTTGGCCAGGACGATCTCCCGCCCGCCGCCCTCCAGCCGGGGCTCGAACCCCTGGCCGGCCAGCGCCTCGGACACCGCCTGAGCTCCGGTCGCCTGCCCGGCCAGGGCAGCACCGTAGGACCGGGCCAGCCGGTCGAGGACGGGACCGACGGGCGCCCCGGTCGCGTCGGCCTGGGCGACGGCGGCGGCCAGCAGGCTGGCCGCCATTTCGTACCGCCGGGCGGGCAGGGTGACGGTGATCTCCCGGGTGGCTCGCCGGTAGAGCTTGGCCGGCCGCCCGGCCCCCGGGCCCTGCCGCCCGGACAGGCGGCGGAACTCGGTCTCCAGCAACCCGTCGTCGACCATGCGGTCGAGGTGGAAGGCGGCCGCCGACCGGGAGATCCCGAGGGCGGCGGCGGCCTCGTCCCGTCCGACGGCGTGGTCCTGCTCGCCGAGGTAGCGGTACAGGCGTCGCCGGACGGGGTCGCCCAGGGCGGCGACTGCGGTGAGCGCCGGATCGGGATCGCCGTGCGTCATCAAGATCCGTGCCTTGCGTGTAAAGTGCGGATTCACCTACTTTAGACCCTGACCGACCCGTCAGGAGGACCATGAGCCACGCAGTCGAGCTGACGCCCATCGGCCAGTCGCCCCATCCCGCCCTTCACGTCGTGCCGGCCGGCACCACCATCGACGTCGAGGGGGCGGAGGCCTCGGTGCGGGCCCTCCTCCGGGCTCTCGGCCACGACCCCGAGAGCGAGCATTTGCGGGACACCCCCCGCCGGGTGGCCCTGGCCTACGAGGAGTTCCTGACGCCCCGCCCGTTCGTTCCCACGACCTTCCCGAACGACGAGGGGTACGACGAGCTGGTCCTGGCCAGGGACATCCCCTTCCACTCCTTGTGCGAGCACCACATGCTGCCCTTCTCGGGCGTGGCCCACGTGGGCTACCTGCCCGGCGACCGCATCCTGGGCTTGTCGAAGCTGGCCCGGGTGGTCGAGCACTTCTCCCGGAACCTGCAGGTGCAGGAGCGGCTGACCAAGCAGATCGGCGACTGGCTGGACGACCGCCTGTCGCCCAAGGGGGTCGGCGTGGTGCTGGAGGCCGAGCACCTGTGCATGAGCCTGCGCGGGGTCCAGGCCACCGGCTCCGTCACCGTCACGTCCTCGCTCCACGGCCGCATCCGTGACGACGCCCGTACGCGGGCCGAGTTCCTCTCCCTCACCGGCGGGCGTCGATGAGCCTCACCACCCTCGGCGCGTCCGGCGTCGAGATTCTCAAGGCCGCGACCGGCCTGCGGGTCTCGGTCTGCATCCCGGCCCGGAACGAGGCCGCCACCGTGGCCGGCGTGGTGGCGCCCGTCGTCGCCGCGGGCGTGGGCGGCGAACCGCTGGTGGACGAGGTGATCGTGGTGGACGACGGATCGTCCGACACCACGGGTGAGATCGCCCGCGCCCTGGGGGCCCGGGTCGTGCGCCGGGACGGGCAGCCGGGCAAGGGGGCGGCCATGGCCGCCGCCGCCCGGGCCGCCGCCGGCGACATCCTGGTCTTCCTCGACGCCGACGTGCGCAACTTCGGCCTGCACTTCGTGAGCGGCCTGGTCGAGCCCCTGCTGACCGACCCGGGCATGGTCCTGGTCAAGGGCACGTACCGCCGTCCCGGCGAGGACGGGGCCGGCCAGGGCGGCCGGGTCACCGAGCTGCTGGCCCGGCCGCTGCTGCGCCGCCTCTTCCCCGAGCTGGCCTTCCTCCGCCAGCCGCTGGCCGGCGAGGTGGCCGTGCGGCGCCACGCCCTCGACGGGCTGCACCTCGAGCCGGGCTACGGGGTGGAGATCGGCATGCTGATCGACGTGGCCCGGCGGTTCGGCCCCGATGCCGTCACCCAGGC
>JBOGIE010000016.1:0-16213 GCA_050742435.1 Acidimicrobiales bacterium
CTCGGCCGTGCGCTTCCGGATGTTGGAGAAGGGGATGACCTCGTCCTCGCCCGCCCGGGGCCGGGGCTTGACCGCGGCCGCCGCCGGGGCTGCCGGGCGCGAGGGCGCGGGTGCCGCCGGCTTCGCGGCGCCCGACCGGCTCCCGGCCTTGTCCAGGTAGGCCATCACGTCGTTGCGGGTGACCCGGCCTTCGATGCCGGTGCCCTGGATCTCGTCGGCGTCGAGGTCGTGCTCGGCCAGGAGTCGGCGCACGAGGGGTGACAGCACCCGCCGGCCGCCGGCCGGGGCCGAGGGCTCGGGCTCGGGCGCGGCTTTGGCCTGCTTCTTCGGTGCCGGCTCCGGCTCCGGCTCGGGCTCGGCCTCCAGTTCTCCGTCGCTCTCGGGGACGACGGCCTGGACCTCCTCCTCCCGGCCCTCCGGCTCGGGCTCGGGCTGGGCCTCGGCCTCTTCCGTGGCCGGCGCTTCCTTGGCCGGCGCTTCCGGCGCGGCCTGCCCGTCCCCCGACGCCGGGGCGTCGTCGATCACGGCCAGCTTGGCGCCCACTTCGACGGTCTCGCCCTCCTCGACGAGGATCTCCGTGAGGTAGCCGGACGAAGCGGCGGGGACCTCGGAGTCGACCTTGTCGGTGGAGACCTCGAAGAGGGGCTCGTCCTCGGCGACCTCCTCGCCCACCTTCTTGAACCACCGGGTGATGGTGCCCTCGGTGACCGTTTCACCGAGTTGCGGCATGGTGATGTCGGCCATCAGCCGTGCAGACCCCTTCCCGTGAGCGCCAGGACCGTCTCGCCGAACGTTTCGGACAGTGTCGGATGCGGATGGATGAGCTGGCCCATGTCGTCGGGCGTGGCCTCCCAGTTGAGCGACAGCCAGCTCTCGCCGAGCTGCTCGGTGACCCACGGGCCCACCATGTGGACGCCCAGGATGGCGCCGGCCTTGCCGTCGGCCCCCTTCTGGGCGATCACCTTCACCAGGCCTTGGGCCTCGCCGAGGATCATGGCCCGGCTGTTGGCCTGGAAGGAGTGCTTGGACACGGTGACGTCGTGGCCGGCGTCGCGGGCGGCCTGCTCGGTCATGCCGGCGAAGGCGACCTCGGGGTGGCAGTAGATGCACCACGGGACCTTGCCGTAGTCGACCGGCTCGAGGTCCTCGCCCCGCATGTCCCGGACGGCGACGATGGCCTCGGCGAAGCCCACGTGGGCCAGCTGGGGGGTGGCCACCACGTCGCCCACCGCGTAGACGCCGTCCTCGCCCGTGCGCTGGTGGCTGTCGACGACGATGAAGCCCCGGTCGTCGACCTCCACCTTGGTGCCGTCCAGCCCCAGGCCGTCGGTGAGGGGCCGGCGACCGACCGAGACCACCACCTTGTCGACCGTCACCGTCTCCCCGTCGCCCAGCTTCACCGTCACCTGGCCGGTGGACTGCTCGTGGCCCTCGACCGCGACGCCCGTGCGCACGGTCATCCCCCTGCGCTTGAACGACTTGACCACCACGTCGACCACGTCGGCGTCGCAGCCGGGCAGGAGCTTGGGGAGGGCCTCGAGGAGGGTGACCTGGCAGCCCAGGTCGCTCAGCATGGAGGCGAACTCGCAGCCGATGGCCCCGCCGCCGATGACCGCCGCCGACCCCGGGACCTTGTCGAGCTCCAGGACGTGGTCGGAGTGGAGGATCGTGTCGCCGTCGGGGTCGAAGCCGGGGATGGTGCGGGGGACCGAGCCGGTGGCCAGGACGACGTGGGTGCCGTGCAGCTCGGTGCCGTCCTGGTCGTCCACCGTGACCACGTGGCCGGCACCCAGCGAGCCGGTGCCGATGAACGTCGTGATCTTGCGCCGCTTCATCAGGCCTTGCAGGCCCTTCCAGAGCTGGTCGACGACCTTCTGCTTGCGGGCCCGGGAGACGCCGAGGTCGACCTCGGGCTGGTCGGCCTGGACGCCGAACTCCTTGGCCCCGGCCACGGTGCGGAACACCGAGGCGGTCTCCAGGTAGTGCTTGGCCGGGATGCAGCCCCGGTGGAGACAGGTGCCGCCCACCTTCTCCTTCTCGACCACGGCCACCGACATGCCGGCCGCGGCCGCGTACAGGGCCGCCGCGTACCCCCCCGGGCCACCGCCCACGACGACAAGGTCGAACTCCTCGGCCATGTGACCGAGCCTACCGGCGCCCGGCTACTCGGCAGGATTTGTCGGCCCAGGGCCAACAAATCCTGCCAGGTTCACCCGGCGGCCAGGGTGATCTGGAGCGTGAAGGCCACCAGGATGGCCAGCCCGGCGATGGCGGCGAGGATTAGGAGCATCCGGGTACTCATTCGGGATCCCGGGGGAGGGGCTTGCGGCCGGGGAAGCCCTCTTCGGGGAGGTGCCACCAGCCGATGTCGTCCTCCTCCAGCCGCCAGCACAGGTAGTACACGACGCCGTCCGCCCCCTGGGCGTGGAAGTCGAGGAGGCCGGTCATGGCGTCCCGGAAGATGATGTCGTCCTTCTGGAGCTCCTCGAGCGCTTCCTGGGCCTCGACGATCGGCGCCCGCCGTCCGTTGTGGGAACCGGCCTCGCCGGCCCGGAGCTTGGCCGCGTAGCGGATGCATTCGGCCAGCTCCCGCACGCGGGGAAGGTAGGCCCGGGCCTCGCTGACGGTCCAGTAGCGCACCCACGTAAGGTAGGTCGGGATGCATGACCCTCTTGTGATCGCCGGCCGGGAGTTCGGGAGCCGCCTGTTCCTCGGCACCGGCAAGTTCCCGTCCACCGCCGCCCTGGAGGCGGCCATCGTCTCGTCGCGCACCGAGATGGTCACCGTCGCCCTCCGCCGCATCGACCGTCCACTGCGTTCGGGCACGCAGCCGGGCGCCGGGGAGGACATCCTGGACGCTGTCGACCCGGGCAAGGTCCTTCTCCTCACCAACACCAGCGGGGCCGACGACGCCGAGGAGGCCGTGCGCCTGGCCCGCCTGGCCCGCAGCGGCGGCTACCCCACCTGGATCAAGCTGGAGATCACCCCCGAGCCCCGCTACCTGCTGCCCGACGGAGTGGAGACCCTCAAGGCGGCCGAGATCCTGTGCCGGGAGGGCTTCACCGTCCTGCCCTACGTCAACGCCGACCCCGTCCTCTGCAAGCGGCTGGAGGAGGTGGGCTGCGCCACCGTCATGCCCCTGGGCTCGTGGATCGGCTCCAACCAGGGCCTGCGGACCAAGGCCGCCCTGGAGATCATCATCGAGCAGTCGCTCGTCCCCGTCGTGGTCGACGCCGGCATCGGCGCCCCTTCCCAGGCCGCCGAGGCCATGGAGATGGGGGCCGGTGCGGTCCTGGTCAACACGGCCATCGGCACCGCCGGCGACCCGGCCGCCATGGGCCATGCGTTCAAGATGGCGGTGGAAGCGGGGCGCAAGGCCTTCCTGGCCGGCCTGCCCACGGTGGCCCGGGTGGCGGCGGCGTCGTCCCCGCTCACCGGCTTCCTGACGTCATGACCACTGCGGTCCCCGTCGCCCTCGAGTCCCGGCCGGATGGCGTGCCCGACCAGTCGGCGGCGGCCGACTTCCTGGCCACCGACCTCTCCGCCGCCCGGGCCCTGGCGGCCACGGCCACGGCCGACGACGTCGACCGGGCCCTGCGGGCCAGCCGGCGCACGGGGGCCGACCTGGGCGCCCTCCTCTCACCGGCCGCCGCCGACCGCCTGGAGGACATGGCCGTCCTGGCCCATGCGGCCAGCGTCCGGCGGTTCGGGCGGGTGGTCCGGCTCTTCGCCCCGCTGTACCTGTCGAACGAATGCGTCTCGACCTGTACCTACTGCGGCTTCTCGTCCGGCAACGAGATCGCCCGGCGCACCCTGTCGCCCGAGGAGGTGGCGGCCGAGGCCCGGACGCTGACCGGCCGCGGCTTCCGCCACATCCTGCTGGTGGCGGGCGAGCACGCCCGGGTGGTGTCCAAGGACTACCTCGTCGACTGCGTGCGGGCCCTGGCCCCCGACGTGCCCTCGGTCTCCCTGGAGACCCAGGTCTGGGACACGGCCACGTACGAGCGGCTGGTGGAGGCCGGGTGCGAGGGGCTGGTCGTCTACCAGGAGACCTACGACCGGGACACGTACGCGGCCGTCCACCTCAAGGGCAAGAAGCGCAACTACGACTGGCGGCTGGCCGCCCCCGACCGGGCGGCGGCGGCCGGCATGCGGTCCCTCGCCCTGGGCGCCCTCCTCGGCCTGCACCCCGACTGGCGGTCCGACGTGCTGGCCCTCGCCACCCACGCCTCGGCCCTCCTCCGGCGGTGGTGGCGCTGCGAGGTGGCCGTTTCCGTGCCCCGGCTGCGGCCGGCGGCGGGCGACTTCCAGCCCGTCCGTCCCGTCACCGACCGCGAGTACGTGCAGATCCTGTGCGCCCTGCGGCTGGCCCTCCCCGACGTCGGGATCACCCTGTCGACCCGGGAGTCGTCGCAGTTCCGGGACGCGGCCTTCAAGCTCGGGGTGACGCAGATGTCCGCCGGCTCCTCGACCGAGCCGGGGGGCTACGCCGAGCCTGGTGGCGCCGAGCCGCAGTTCGAGGTCAGCGACACCCGGTCGCCCCCGGAAGTGGCGGCCGCCCTGCGGGCCGCGGGCTACGACCCCGTCTGGAAGGACACCATCGGCGCCCGGGTCAAGGACGCCGTCCCGACGGCGCACCTGCGGCCCTGATCGCCGCCGTCCTGCTCGTCCTCGGACTGCTCGCCGGCCAGGTTGCGGTGGTGCCGGGGCCGACGGAGCAGCCGCCCGGCCTGCCCGGCTGGGAGCGGTGGGCGTCGCTCGAAGGGGTGGTCGACGTGGTGGGGCCCCGGCCGGACGGGACGCTCGTCGCCGCCGCCGCCGGCCGCCTCCACCTGGTCGGGCCCGACGGCACGTCGTCGCCGTTCGGCACCTTCACCACCGATCCGGGGCCGGCGGTCTCCATCGCCATGGCCCCCGGGCTGGAGGTGACCGGGGCCGCCTGCCGGTTCCCCGAGGGGGAGATCTTCGCCCTGGACCCGGCCGGGCAGGCGCAGGCCGTGGTCCGCGTGCCCCTCGACGGGCAGGCCGCCCGCTTCGTCGAGACCCCTCCGACCGACCGCCTGACCGGCATCGCCTTCGACGCCACCGGCCGGTTCGGCTACCAGCTCCTGGTCTCCGGGCGACGGGGCGACCGCACGGTGGTTTTCGCCGTCGACTGCCGCGGCCGGCTGCGGACGGTCACCGACGACGCCCCCCCGATCGAGGGGGGCATGGCCGTCGCCACCCAGATGTTCGGCCAGCACGGCGGCGACCTGGTCGGCGTGGACGAGGTCAGTGGCGACGTCGTCTTCGTCCGCTTCGACGGGACGCACGGCGTGCTCATCAACCCCGGCCTGCCCGCCGGCCCGCAGCTCGGGCTGGGAGGGGTGGGCTTCATCCCGGTGGACTTCATCCGCCGCGACGGCACGGCCTACGTGGCCGACCCCGGCACGGGTGCGCTGTGGCAGATCACGCCCGAGGCCTTCAGCCGGGTGGCGATCGACGCCAACGACATGATCGTGGCCACCCAATCGGGGCACACCGTCGTCGTCCGCTGCCGCATGACGTGCCGGGCCATGCCCATGGCCGACGCGCCGGGCGCCCGGTTCCAGGGTCACATCCCGGTCGTCCTCGGGCCCGAACCGCCGGAACCGCCGCGCGCCGGGCGCATCGGGACCATCATGCTGGCCGTCTCCACCCTGGTCATCCTCGTGGGCGGGTTCGTCCTGTTCTTCATCCACAACCGGAGAAACGCGCGGGCGCGGGAACCAGACCGCCTCTAGCCGTCGTCCCAACTCCAGCCGAGGAACTGGAGGTGGACGATGCGCCGGACCCTGCTCGCGATGGTGATCGGAACGGTGGCCACGGTGCTGGGCGCGGGCCCGGCCCTCGCCTGTGGCGGGCTCATCGGGCGGAACGGGTCGGTGAACCTGGTCCGGACGACGACCCTCGCCGCCTGGCACGAGGGCGTGGAGCACTACGTCACCTCGTTCGAGTTCGCCGGGGCGGGCGGGGAGTTCGGGTCGATCATCCCCCTGCCGGGCGTGCCCACCAACGTGGAGCGGGGCGGCGACTGGACCCTGCAGCGCCTGGTCCGGGAGGTGGCGCCGCCGACGCCCGAGGTGGCTTTCGCCCGCACCGCGTCGGCTTCGGGTGGTGCGGCCGCCGACGTCCTCCTGGAGACCCGCATCGACGCCCTCGACATCACCGTGCTGCGGGGTGGCGGCCAGGCGGTGGGCGAGTGGGCCACCGGGCACGGCTTCCTTCTCACCCCCGACACCCCCGAGGTGCTCGACTTCTACGCCGGCCGCAGCCCGATCTTCCTCGCCGCCCGCTTCGACGCCGACGCCGCCCGCCAGCGGGGCGTGGCCCTGGGCGACGGGACGCCCGTCCACATCACCATCCCCACCGAGAACCCGTGGGTGCCGCTGCGCATCCTGGGGGTCGGTCGCCAGCCCAACGAGCGCATCAGCGCCGACGTCTTCCTGCTCACGGGCCAGCGGCCGGTGCTCCTGCCCGGCGACCGGGCCCCCGGCCTGGCCCTCGACCGCCAGGAGCCGGCCCGGGCCGCGCTGCTGCGGGACCTGCGCTCGGACAAGGGCATGGAATGGATGCCCGAGTCGATGTGGCTCAGCTACCTGAAGGTCGACGCCCTGCCGTCGGAGCTGACGTACGACCTGGCCGTGGACGCCACCGGCGCGGGAAGGCCGTCGCCCGAGGCGGCCGGGATCGGGGTCGGTGTGTCGGGGCAGGTGACGGCTCCCGCGCCTCGGCCCGGGGACGGGGGCACGCCGGTCCTGCCGTTCGTGGTCGCCGGCGCCGCCGCCGTGGCCGCCGTGGGCGGCGGCGTGCTGGTTGCCGCCCGCCGGCGATGACGACGGTCCTCCGCGCCGTGGTCGCCGTCCTCGGGCTGGCCCTGGCGTCCAGCGCGTGCGCCGGAGCGGGAGCGGCCGGCGTGCGGACGGTCGAGCTCACCGTCCACCACTCCAAGTTCTCGGTCGAGGAGCTGCGGGTCCGCCCGGGGGAGACGGTCCGGTTCGTGCTGCGCAACACCGACCCCATCCCCCACGAGCTGATCATCGGCGACCAGCGGGTCCAGGACGTCCACGAGACCGGGACGGAAGCCCACCACGCCGAGCGTCCCGGGGAGGTGTCGGTGGCCCCGGGGAAGACTGCGGTCACCACTTACCGGTTCGGGCCGGCGGGCGCCGACGTGCTGTTCGGCTGCCACCTGCCCGGCCACTGGGCGTACGGCATGCGGGGGACGATCCGGGTGGGGTAGTCAGCCGGCCCGCCAGGCCGCCACCAGCTCCACCAACTCGCTCAGGCGCCGGATCCGTGCGTCGGGCTCGATGCCCTCGATGTCGGGGGCGATCGGGTTGGGGCGTAGGACCGTGCGCATGCCCGCGGCCTGGGCGCCCGAGATGTCGTCCCAGGGGCGGTCGCCCACGAACACCGCCCGTCCCGGGTCGACCTCGAGACCCTCGGCCGCGGTCAGGAAGGCCGACGGGTGGGGCTTCTGGAAGGGCATCTCGCTGGTGTAGAGCCGGGCGTCGATGAGCTCGACCAGCCCGTCCCGCTCCAGGAAGTGCTCGTGGAACGACCGGGGCCAGTGGGTGTTCGAGAGCATGCCGACCTTCACGCCCAGCTGCCTGAGCTCGGCTAGCGCCGGGGCGGCGTCGGGGTCGTGGCGGATGTGGGGCGTCCAGGCGTCGAGGTGGCGGACGGCCGCCTCCTCCAGCAGCGCCTCGGCCACGTCCAGGCCCAGCTCCCGGGCCGCGCTGGCCAGCAGGTCGGCCAGGGTCGCGCTGCGCTGGTGGCTGGACGTGGTGGCCCAGAACTCCGCCTCCACCCGCACCAGCCGGGCGGTGATCTCCTCCTCGTGGGCGGGGTCGAGGTGCCGGGCCGCCAGCCGCCAGGCGTCGACCAGCTCGGCGTCGACGAACTCCGACAGCGTCCCGCCCCAGTCGAAAATGACGGCGTCGATCACCCGGGCGAGCGTAGGGCCCTTGCCAACCGCGGCCGCTCCGCCCTTATTGCCCACGCCCGTGCGAACATGATGTCGTGCCCAGCGAAGGCCAGGACGGCCGTGGGCAGGCTGGCGTTGCTGTAGACGCGCTCAACCCGGCGGAGGCGGACGCCGCCATCGAACGGCTGTCCGCTGAGATCCGAACGTTCACCAGCGCCGGAGACCGGCGGCGTGCCGCCCTGGCCTGCGCTCAGCTGGGCGACGTGTTCGCCAACGCGGTCGGCAACCTGACCGCGGCTCGCGCCTGGTTCCTGCGGGCCACCCGGCTGATCGAAGACGAGCCGCCGTGCATCGAGCAGGGCTGGGTGGCGGTCACCGCCCTGGGCTGCGACGTGGACGACCCGGTCGAGCTGCGGGCCCGGGCGCAGCTGGCTCTGGACCGGGCCCGGCAGTTCGGCGACGTGAACCTGGAGACCAAGGCGCTGGCCGACCTCGGGCTCTCCCATGTCCAGGCCGGGCGGGTGAACGAGGGCATGGCCCTGCTCGACGAGGCCATGGCCCTCGTGTGCGGACCGGCCGACGACGTCGAGGCCAGCGGGAAGTCGGTCTGTTCCTTTCTGACCGCCTGCTACTTCGCCGCCGACTTCGACCGGGCCGGGGCATGGGCGGACACGCTGCGGCGTCAAGGGTTGATCGGCCCCGTCCCGGGCGTCCCGGCGTTCCTCAGCAGCCACTGCGACAGCGTGCAGGCCACGGCCCTGTGCGAGCTGGGGCGGTGGGGAGAGGCCGAGGCGATGCTGCACCGGGCCATCGAGGAGTTCGAGCGCCGGACGCAGCTGCCCAGCTGGCACCCCGCCATCGCCCTGGCCGAGCTCCGCATCCGGCAGGGACGGCTGGCCGACGCCGAGATGCTGCTGCTGGGGAAGGACGGCCACTTCCAGGCCCTCCTGCCCGCCGCCCGCCTCCACCTGGCCCGGGGCGACTACGACCTGGCCCGGGCCACGGCGGTCCGGGGCCTGCGGTCCATCGGCGACGACCGCCTGCGGGCCGCGGAGCTGCTCGCCGTCCTGGTGGACACCGAGCTGGGGGTCGGGGACGTCGCTGCCGCGACGGCCGCCTGCGACGACCTGCTCGCCCGCGGCGCCGGGCTCCACGTGCCGGGGCTCCAGGGGCGGATCGCCGCCGTGCGCGCCCGCGTCCTGGCCGCGACCGGAGATCTCCCCGGTGCCATCGCCACGGCAGAGGCGGGGCTCGACCAGCTCCCGGCGGCCGGGGCGCCGCTGCTGCGTGCCACCCTGCTCCTCGACCTCGTGCGCCTCCACGACCGGGCCGGCAACCGGGCGGCGGCCACGGTGGAGGCGGGGCGGGCCGCGGCGATCCTGGCCGGCCTCGACGTCGCCCTGCCCCCGGACGACGTCGCCCTGATCGAGCGCTTCTGCCGTCCGGCCGGAAACGGCGGTCCGAGACGGACGGCGGAGCTGAGGCGGGAGGGCCCTTCCTGGTTCGTCGCCTACGGCGACGTGGGGGCCCGGCTCGCCGGCACCAAGGGCCTGCGGTACCTGGCCGAGCTCCTGCGGAGCCCCGGCGTCGAGCGCCACGCCCTCGATCTGGTGGACCGGGTGGAGGGCGTGGCGGCCGACCCCCACCTGGACCGGCGCCGCCTGGGCGACGCCGGAGAGATGCTCGACACACGAGCCCGCACGGCGTACCGCCACCGGATCGAAGCGCTCCGGTCGGACATCGACGAGGCCCTCGAGCGGGGCGCCGACGAGCAGGCCGAGGCCCTGGAGGACGAGCTCGACCAGCTGGCGGCACAGCTGGCCCAGGCGTTCGGGTTGGGGGGTCGCAGCCGCCGGGCGTCGTCGGCGGCCGAGCGCGCCCGCCTCAACGTCACCAGGTCGCTCCGATCGGCGATCGCCAAGGTGGCCGAATGCGCCCCGGAAGCGGGAGCGGTGCTCGACCGGCGGATCCGCACGGGCGTCTACTGCGCCTTCGAGCCCGACGAAGCTGACGCCGTGCGGTGGGTGTTCACCTCGAACTGAACGACGGGGCACGGGACTGAACGCCGGGGGAGTGAACCCACTCGACTCCCAGGAGGTGCCCCGATGGATGCTCCCTACCAGGCTGCGCCCGATGTCCACGTGCTCCCGAGCAACCTTCCCCTGCCCGGAATCGGCGTCCTGCCCATCAACGCCTACGTGCTGCTGGCCGAGGAGCCGGTGCTCATCGACACCGGGCTCGGCATGTACCGGGAGGAGTTCTTCGACGCCCTGACGTCGATCGTCGACCCCCGGGCCCTTCGTTGGCTCTGGCTCACCCACGACGACGCCGACCACACCGGCTCCATCCAGCGGGTGATGGAGGCGGCGCCGAACGCCCGCCTGGTCACCCACGGCATGGCTGCCCTGCGCATGTCCTCCTGGTGGCCGGTCCCGCTCGACCGGGTCCACGCCATCCGGGTGGGCGACCGCCTCCCGGTCGGCGACCGGACGCTACGGGCGGTGGCGCCGCCCCTGTTCGACAACCCGATGTCGACCGGTCTCCTGGACGAGGCCACCGGCTCCCTGTTCTCGGTCGACTCCTTCGGTGCGCTGCTGCCCGAGCCGACCGAGGACGCCGCCCAGGTGCCCCACGACGCCCTCGCCGGGGGAATGCGGGCGTGGGCCACGACGGACTCGCCGTGGGCCCACATCGTCGATCGCCAGCGGTTCGGCCGGGTCCTGGACGGAGTGCGGAGCCTGCAGCCGACCCGGATCTTCTCCTCCCACCTCCCGGCCGCCAGCGGGACCTCGCTGGAACGCTTCCTCGAAGTGCTGGAGTCGGTCCCTGACGCCGAGCCGGCCGCGGCCCCGAGCCACGAGGAGTTCGCCCTCATGCTGGCGGCGATGACGGCGCCCCCCGGCGACCTGCGGGATACGGCCGCCTGACTCTGCGGCGGGGCTGGTCACTCCTGGCGGCCCGGGCGCCCCCAGCCACCTCCCCCGGGTGTGAGCAGCCGGACCACGTCGCCGGCGCGGAGTCGCACGGTGCACTTGTCCGGAAGTCGCTCGGCCCTGGCCTGGTCGCCCCCGGGCAGCAGCCAGTTCTCACCGGTCGCCCCCGGCCCGCCTCCCTCCAGGCCCCACGGGCGCGACACTCGCCGCTCGGTGATGAGCGACACGGTGGCCGGCTCCAGCAGCTCCAGTTCGCGCTCGACCCCGTCGCCCCCCGGCCACTTGCCGGCACCGCCCGACCCGGTGCGCAGGCGGTAGCGGCGCACCCGCATGCCGTAGGACCGCTCCAGCGCCTCGACCGGCGTGTTCTGGGTGTTGGTCATGCCGGTCTGGATCCCGTTCATGCCGGCCCGGCCCGGGCGCCCGCCCTGCCCGCCGGCCACCGTCTCGTAGTACACCCACCCGTCGCCGCCGATGAGGGTGTTGTTCATCGTCCCCTGGCTGGCCGCCCCCACCCGCCCGGGCGCGGCGCCGGCCAGGGCGCCCAGGCAGACGTCGGCCACCCGCGAGCTGACCTCCACGTTGCCGGCCCCCACGGCCACCGGCGGTCGGGCGGCCACGATCGACCCGCCGGGGGCGACGATCCGGACCGGGCGCATGGCCCCGCCGTTGGCCGGGATGGTGGGGTCGGCGGCCGAGCGGAGGGCGAAGGACACCGCGCTGGCCGTCACCGCCTCGACCGCGTTCATGTTGCCCGGGCGCTGGTCCTCGGTGCCGGTGAAGTCGAACGTGGCTTCGTCGCCCTCGATGGTGAGGGTCACCACGATCCGGGCCGGGCGCTGCTGGTCGGGCTCCGGGCCGCAGGAGTCGACCTGGTCCTCGAACGTCCACGTCCCGTCCGCCATGTCGGCCAGGGCGGCCCGCATGCGCCGCTCGCCGTAGCCGGTGACCTCGTCCAGGGGCGCCCCGGCGAACCCGGCCAGCCGGGCCACACCCACCACGTTGGCGCCCCGCTGGGCGTCGAGGTCGCCCCGCCGCTCCTCCGCCGTCCGCGAGTTGGCGAAGAGGACGGCCTCCACCTCGGGGGTGAGCAGGACGGGCGGGATGCGCAGGCCCTCCTGGTAGACCTCGACCGCGGCGGCGGGGATGGACCCGGGCGCCATGCCGCCCACGTCGGCGTGGTGGGCCCGGTTGGCCGCCCACCCGATCAGCCGGCCGTCGACGAAGCACGGGGCGACCAGGGTCAGGTCGTTCAGGTGGGTGCCGCCGGCGAAAGGGTCGTTCAGGGCGACCTGGTCACCGGGCCGGATGCTGTCGCCGAAGACGTCCAGGGCGGCCTGCACCGACGCCGGCATGGACCCCAGGTGCACGGGGATGTGCTCGGCCTGGACCAGCAGCTCCCCCGCCGGCGTGAACAGGGCGGCCGAGCAGTCGGCCCGCTCCTTGATGTTGGGGCTGAAGGCGGCCCGGCGCAGGACGGCGCCCATCTCCTCGGCGATCCCCGTCAGCCGGGAGATGAGGATCTGGAGCTGGGCGGGGGTCACCGTGTTGCCTGGTCGCTGCGCTTGCCGGCCCCGAAGGGCCTTCCGGTAGGAGCCTGCGCTGCGCTTCGGCTGGACCGGCAGGCCCGGCCGGCGTGCTCGCTCACCGTGGTCACCGGGTGACCACGTAGCTGCCGTCGGGGCCGACCTCGGCCGACCAGCCTTCGGGGATCCAGATGGTGCAGTCGGGCTCGGCCACCACGCAGGGGCCACGGGCGGGCGACCGCTCGACCGGTCCGAGGTCGTCCGGGCGGACGGCGGGCGGGGTGCGGGCCGCGGCCCGCAGGGCCACCACCTCGACCGGCGCACCCGGTCGGGCGTAGCCGTTGCGGCGGCGGTGCTCGTCCTCGAACTCCTCGACCGTCGCGACGGTCAGCTCGTGGCTCTGGCCGGCGTACCGGCAGTCGACCGAAGTGCTCACCTCGGCCCCGTCGCCGACCAGCTCGGCCGCGTCTCGTCCCAGCTCGGCCAGCGCCTCGTCCAGCCCGGAGACGTCACCCGGCGTGGGCCAGGACCGCACGACGACCCGCTGGCGGGGCGCACACAGCAGGCCGACGGCGGAGAGCACGCCGGCCCGGGGTGGCACCACGACCGCGGCCATCCCCAGGGCCTCGGCCAGGGCGCAGGCGTGCAGGGGCCCGGCGCCCCCGAAGGCCACCAGAGCCAGGTCGGCCGGATCCACGCCTCGCTCCACGGACACCGCCCGCAGCGCCCGTTCCATGGCCGCGTCGACCACGGCCACCACCCCCTCGGCGGACACGCCGGCCTCGGCCAGCGCCGCCTCGGCCGCGTCCTTGTCCAGCACGCCCAGACCCGGGAAGGCGGCATCGGCGGGGATGCGGCCCAGGACGAGGTCGGCGTCGGTGACCGTCGGCCGGGTGCCACCCCGGCCGTAGCAGGCTGGGCCGGGCTCGGCACCGGCGCTCTCCGGTCCCACGACCAGGGCGCCGCCCGGGTCGACCCCGGCGATCGACCCGCCACCGGCCCCGATGGTGTGGATGTCGAGGGAGGGCAGCCGGATGGGGAAGCCGGCCGCCCGCCGCCCGGGTGCCGGCTCGGGGACCCCGCCCTGGACGAGGCAGACGTCGGTGCTGGTACCGCCCATGTCGAAGGTGACGGCCCCGTCGAACCCGGCGGCCACCGCGGCGGCCGACCCGGCCACCACCCCGCCCGCCGGCCCCGAGAGCAGGAGGGCGACGGGCAGGTCGGCGGCGTCGCCGGTCGGGATGAGACCGCCGGCCGACGTCATGACCAGCACCTCCTCGGCCAGCCCCCGCAGGTCCCGGAGGTAGGCCCGGCACCGCGGCCGCAGGTAGGCGTTCACGACCGTGGTGACCGTCCGCTCGTACTCGCGGAACTCGGGCGACACCTCGTGGGAGCACGACACGTCGAGTCCCGGAGGCAATGCCTCGGCCACCGCCTGCTCATGGGCGGGATTGACGTCGGCGTGGAGAAGGCACACGGCCAGCGCCTCCACCCCGTCCGGCACGGCCGGCGCCTGGCCCACCGGCTCGATCTCCCCGCCGGACGCGTCCAGCCGCCCGCCCACCTCCAGCCGCAACTCCCGCGGCACCAGGGGCTCGGGCCGGTCGGCCCAGATGTCGTACAGCGAGGGCCGGTCCTGGCGGGCGATCTCGATCACGTCGGTGAAGCCCCGCGTCGTGACCAGGGCGACTGCGGCCCCCCGTCGCTCCAGCAGGGCGTTGGTGGCGACGGTCGTCCCGTGGGCCAGCAACGCCGGCACCGACCCCTCCAGCCCCTCGCGGACGGCCCGGCCGGGGTCGTCCGGGGTGGAGAGGACCTTGGCGACGCGGCCGTCCTCGTTCACCACGTCAGTGAACGTCCCCCCCGTATCGACCCCGCAGCGCACGGACGGCGACACTATTTGCCCGGTGACCGAGAACGACACCCTGGAGGCGGTCGAGCGGTGGTTCCGGTCGCGTGGCATCCCGCATTTCATCGACGACTACAGCGCCAGCCGCGACGTGTTCACCCGGGCCGTGCCCACCCTCACGGTCGTCGTGGTCCTCGAGCTGCTGGGCGCCCTGGACTCGGAGTGGGCGTGGTGGGCCAACCTGGGCGTGGCCGCGGCCAGCCTCGCCGCCCTGCTCGGCGTGTGGGCGCTCGTCAACGTCCTGCGCAGGCGACCGGCCCTGGCCCGGCCGGAACGGGTGGGCGCGACGGAGCTGGCCTTCTTCGTCCTCCTGGTCCCCGCCATCGACCTGGCCGCCGGCCAGCGCCTGACCGCCCTCAACACCCTGCTTGTCAACCTGGTGCTGGTCGGAGCCATCTACCTGGCCACCAGCTACGCCCTCCTGCCCATCACCCGGTGGGCGGCCGGGCGGCTGTGGCGCCAGCTGGGCGACGTCCTCGGCCTTCTCGTCCGGGCCCTCCCCCTGCTCCTGCTGTTCGTCACCTTCCTCTTCCTCACCGCCGAGGTGTGGCAGGTCGCCGCGTCGCTCGACGGGCCGTTCCTGGCCGTGACCATGACGCTGTTCGTGGCCGTGGGTGTGGTGTTCGTGGTCGCCCGCATCCCGCTCGAGGTGGGCGCCCTGGCCCGGTTCGACTCCTGGACGGACGTGGCCGACCTGGTGCACGACACGCCGGCCGCCGCCCTCCAGCCGCCGGCCGAGGCCTCGCCCGGAGCGACGCCGCGGCTCGGGCGGAGGCAGTGGGGCAACGTGGGCCTGGTGGTGCTGTTCACCCAGGGCCTGCAGATCGTGCTGGTCAGCGCGGTGATCGGCCTGTTCTTCGTCGGCTTCGGCCTGCTGACGATCACCCCCGCTACCGCCGCGGCCTGGGCGGGCGGCGACGTCCACCTGGTGGCCGAGTGGGAACTCTGGGGCCGGCCGGTGGCCCTCACGTCGGAGCTCCTCCAGGTGGCCGGCTTCCTCACCGCCTTCTCCGGCTTCTACTTCACCGTCTACGTCCTCACCGACGCCACCTACCGCCGGGAGTTCCTCGAGGAGGTCCTCGTCGAGCTCCGCCAGGCCTTCGCGGTGCGGGCCGTGTACCTCGCCACCCGCGCCGGCCGCGGTGGTTGACCGGCCCCCCGCGCCCCGGCGGGCCGCGCCGCCCCAGCGGCTGGGCCGGTCGCCGTGGCGCTTCCTCGATCCCTCGACGGCCGATCCCGACGCCGGCGGGGTGGTGGGCTTCGGCGCCGACCTGAAGCCGGCCACGCTGGTCGACGCCTACCGGCGCGGCATCTTCCCCTGGCCGCACCCGGGTGTCGCCCTGCCGTGGTTCTCGCCCGATCCCCGGGCCCTGCTGCCCCTCGACGGCATGCGCGTCTCCCGGTCGCTGCGCCGGCGCCTGCGCCGGTGCGGCTGGGAGACCACGGTCGACGCCGCCTTCGAGGCGGTGGTCGACGCCTGCGCCGACCGCCCCGGCGGCGAGGGCACGTGGATCGGCTGGGACATGCGCCAGGCGTACTGCGCCCTGGGCCGCCTGGGCTGGGCCCACAGCCTGGAGGTCTGGGACGGCGCCGACCTGGTCGGCGGGCTGTACGGGGTGGCCGTGGGCGGCTGCTTCACCGGGGAGTCGATGTTCCACCGGAGGGCCGATGCCTCCAAGGTCGCCCTGGTCGACCTCGTCGACCGGTGGCGGGAGGCCGGAGGGGCGTTCATCGACGTGCAGCTGCCCACCGACCACCTCGCGTCGCTCGGCGCGGTCGAGGTCTCGCGCGACGACTACCTGTCCCGGCTGGGGAAGGTCCGCGACGCCCACGTCCCGGTGGTGCTCGACCGCCTCCCGGTCAGCCGGCTGGCGCCCGTCTGACACCCGGAGGCCGC